>NZ_JASJVS010000012.1:0-83837 GCF_035019605.1 Undibacterium sp. 5I2
AAAAGCATGCGGGAATGACGAGGTATGCGGTGTTTCAGGTGTAAAAAACGTCCATCAGGCTTTTGCGACAGCCTCTTGAGGCCGGGGTAATTGACACTGTCTGCTCCCAAAAATTGCTGTACCGATACGTACCATCGTGCTGCCTTCCCAGATCGCCGCTGCTAAATCGGCACTCATTCCCATCGACAAAGTATCGAGGGCGATGCCGTGCTGGCGTATTGTGTCGCTCAAGGCGCGCAGTTGACGAAACGCGGCGCGTTGTTGTTCCATATCATTGCTCGCGGCTGGCACGGCCATCAAACCGCGCAAACGTAAATGTGGCAGAGCGGCTATTTCTTGCGCCAATGCGAGTGCTTGCTCCGGCAAAACACCACTTTTACTCGCTTCTGCGCTGATATTCACTTGTATACAAATATTCAATGCTGGCAGATCGCTTGGTCGCTGTGCTGACAAACGCTCGGCAATCTTAGCGCGATCGACAGAATGCACCCAAGAAAAATTTTCAGCTATCGGTTTGGTTTTATTGCTTTGTATCGGCCCGATAAAATGCCATTCCAACGCCAATTGCGGTGCCATCTCACGCACTGCCGTGATTTTATCTAATGCTTCCTGCAAATAATTTTCGCCGAATGCGAGCTGCCCGGCTTGCGCCGCAGCCAGTACGGCATCTGTGCCGAAAGTTTTCGATACGGCCAACAAGCGGACTTGACCGGGCTCGCGCTCGGCTTGTCGCTCAACGTATTGAATATCAGCAAGTACGGCTTGCAAGTTGTCAGAAATTAAGGACATAATCGGGGGACTCTTGTATCTACATGCATCATTGACCTCGCTGCCATCGGCGCTGTTCCAGCGACGACGCACTGCACTCTTTACCGGAATTATAAATGGACATTTCTGAACTGCTGGCATTCTCTGTCAAGAATAATGCCTCCGATCTGCACTTATCTTCCGGCTTACCGCCGATGATACGGGTACATGGCGATGTGCGACGGATTAATTTGCCGCCGCTGGAACATAAAGATGTGCATGAACTCATTTATGACATCATGAATGATTCCCAGCGTAAGGCTTACGAAGAAACGCTGGAATGCGATTTCTCGTTTTCCATTCCTGGACTGGCGCGCTTTCGCGTCAATGCCTTCAACCAGGAACGTGGTGCGGCGGCCGTCATGCGCACGATTCCATCCAAAATTCTCTCACTTGAGCAACTCAATGCCCCGCGTATTTTCGGCGATCTCGCGCTCAAACCGCGCGGTTTGGTTTTGGTGACAGGCCCTACCGGCTCGGGCAAATCAACCACGCTCGCGGCCATGGTCAATCACCTCAATGAAAATGAATACGGCCACATTCTGACGGTAGAAGATCCTATCGAATTCGTGCACGAATCGAAAAAATGTCTGATCAACCAGCGCGAAGTCGGGCCACACACGATGTCGTTCAATAATGCGCTGCGTTCGGCCTTGCGCGAAGATCCCGATGCCATTCTGGTCGGCGAGTTGCGCGATCTCGAAACCATACGCTTGGCATTGACGGCGGCCGAAACCGGCCATCTGGTGTTCGGCACCCTGCATACTTCGTCTGCCGCCAAAACCATCGACCGTATCGTCGACGTGTTTCCGGCCGAAGAAAAAGAAATGGTCCGTTCTATGCTGTCAGAGTCGCTGCAAGCGGTGATTTCACAAACTCTGCTCAAAACCAAAGACGGCTCCGGTCGCGTCGCCGCCCATGAAATCATGCTTGGCTCACCGGCGATTCGGAATTTGATACGCGAATCAAAAATCGCTCAGATGTACTCAGCCATCCAAACCGGCAGTAATCTGGGCATGCAAACGCTGGACCAGAATCTGACCGATCTGGTACGACGCAATGTGATTTCTGTCGCCACGGCACGCGCCGCGGCGAAAATCCCGGACAACTTCCCCGGCTAAACCCAAACAGGACCCGCATACGATGGAACGCGATCAGGCTACCAAATTCATGAATGACTTGCTCAGACTGATGCTGAGCAAAAACGGATCAGATTTATTCATCACCGCCGAATTCCCGCCGGCTTTCAAGATCGATGGCCGCGTCACACCGGTATCGAATCAGCCGCTGACGGCCGCGCACACGGTCGATTTGGCACGCGCGATCATGAATGACAAGCAAGCCTCGGAATTCGAATCGAGCAAGGAATGTAATTTTGCGATCAACCCGGCCGGGATGGGACGCTTTCGGGTGTCTGCCTTCATGCAACAGGGCCGGGTCGGTTTGGTCTTGCGCACCATCACCACCGCCATTCCCAAGTTAGCCGATCTCGGCTTACCGGAACAATTGAAAGAAGTCTCGCTGACCAAGCGCGGCTTGGTGATCATGGTCGGTGCCACCGGCTCCGGCAAATCGACCACGCTGGCGGCCATGCTTGGCTATCGCAATGAAAACAGCTATGGCCACATCATCACGATTGAAGATCCTATCGAATATGTGCATCCACACGGCAATTGCATCGTCACGCAGCGCGAAGTCGGCATCGACACCGCAGACTGGGGCTCGGCACTGAAAAATTCTCTGCGACAAGCGCCCGACGTGATACAGATTGGTGAAATTCGCGACCGCGAAACCATGGATTTTGCCGTCGCCTTTGCCGAAACCGGGCACTTGTGTTTAGCCACCCTACATGCCAACAGCTCGAATCAAGCGCTCGACCGTATCATCAACTTTTTCCCGGAAGAACGCCGCGCACAATTGCTGATGGACTTGTCGCTCAACCTCAAGGCCGTGATTTCGCAACGCTTGATTCCGGTCAAAGGCCGCAAAGGCCGCATCGCTGCGGTCGAAGTACTGCTCAATACGCCTTTAATTTCTGACATGATTTTCAAAGGCCAAGTTCATGAAATGAAAGAAATCATGAAGAAGTCGCGCGAACTCGGTATGCAAACCTTCGATCAAGCTTTGTTCGATTTGCATGAAGCCGACAAAATCACTTATGAAGATGCCCTGCGCAACGCCGATTCCGTCAATGAACTGCGCTTGGCCATCATGTTGCAAGGTAAAGACTCCAAAGACCGTGACCTCAGCGCCGGCACTCACCATTTAGGGATACTCTGATCATGAGCCATGCACTCGATTTCCATGTTAACAATTTAAGCGGTCAAGACGTCGACCTCCAGCAGTATCTGGGACAAGTCGTATTGGTCGTCAATACCGCCAGTAAGTGCGGTTTCACGCCGCAATATCAAGGCCTCGAAGCCGTCTATCAGGAATTCAAGGATCACGGTGTCACAGTCCTCGGTTTCCCATGCAATCAGTTCGGCCACCAGGAACCGGGCACGGCCGCTGAAATCGGCAGTTTTTGCGAAAAAAATTATGGCGTCAGTTTCCCGCTGTTTGAGAAAATCGATGTCAACGGTGCAGCCGCCCATCCGCTGTACCGCCATCTCAAAGCCGCGGCACCTGGCCTGCTCGGCAGCCAAGCGATCAAATGGAATTTCACGAAATTTCTGATCGCGAAAGACGGCAGCGTATTTCGCCGCTACGCCCCGCAAACTGCACCGGCTGATCTGATCGCTGATGTGAAGTTATTGCTGGCGCGCTGAGCTCAAATCACTGCAAAAACACGCAATAGCACCGGCAATACCAAGGCCGTCAGCAAACCCGACAAGCCCATCGCCAAGCCGGCGAAGGCACCCATTTCATCACTGATTTGGAAGGCCCTGGCAGTACCGATGCCATGGGCCGCCACACCGAGCGCAAAGCCGCGCACGCTGGCGTCGCGAATATGTAAGCGGTCGAGTATGGAAGCCGCCATCATGGCACCGAGTATACCGGTCAACATCACCAGTGCCGCCGTCAAAGATGGCAAACCGCCGATTTTTTCAGTAATGCCCATGGCGATAGCCATGGTCACCGACTTCGCCGCCAAGGACAAGACCGTCACCTGCGAAGCGCCGAGCGCCTTGGCAATCAGCATGGCCGAGACGATGGCCGAAGCACTGCCGAGCAGCGCACCGGCCAAAAACGCGCGCCATTGCCGCCGCAATTTATCGAGTTGTTGATACAAGGGTAGCGCCAGCGCGACCGTCGCCGGCCCTAACAAGAAGTGCACGAACTGGGCACCGGCAAAATAAGTTTGATACGACACCCCAGTAGCCAGCAGCACGATCACCAGCAGCGCCACCGAGATCGCCACCGGATTCGCCAAAGGGCTGAATTTGGCACGCGTGTACAACGCATAAGCGAATTGATAGGCCAGCAGGGTGGCGGTCAGGCCCAACAAGGGCGAGGCCGCCAGATACACCCAGACTTCGGCGAGACGATTGCTCATTTTTGCCAATACCGCACGCAGCACGCTGTCACCACGATGGAAATCGCAGTACTGATGACCAGTGCGGCCGTCAGCGGCAACCATTGGTCTAGCACCATTTTTCCATGCACCATGATGCCTACCCCGGCCGGAATGAATAACAAGGATAAATGTCGCAGTAATTCCTGCACGCCCGGTGCCAGCCGTGCCGCTTCCTGTTTTTGCCACAACAAATAACAAAACAGCAGCAGCATGCCGATCACCGGCCCCGGCACCGGCCAGCCGAACAAATACACCAAGCCTTCACCGAGGCACTGAAAAATCAGCAGTACCGAAAAGGTCCGTATCATGACAAGACCTGATCGATCAACTCTACCCAATGCCGTACCGGCGTCGCGGTACCGGACTGTAAATGCGTGAGACAACCGATGTTGGCCGAAACGATCACATCGGGTTGGCTGGCCAACAGATTCTTGAGTTTATTGTCACGCAATTGATACGATAACTTCGGCTGCAATACCGAATAGGTGCCGGCCGAGCCGCAGCACAAATGGCTGTCTGCGCACAGACGTACATCGACCCCTATCGCTTTGAGCAAGCCTTCGACCTTACCGCGGATTTGCTGTCCATGCTGTAGCGTGCAAGGCGGATGCCAGACCACGCGGGCGCTGATTTTACCCTGCAGCGCCTGCACCAGTTGCGCTTCAAACTGCGGCAGAATTTCCGATAAATCGCGCGTCAACAGCGCAATTCGCGCCGCTTTATCGGCATAGACCGGGTCATGCGCAAGCAAATGGCCATACTCTTTGACCGTGACGCCGCAACCCGAAGCGGTCATGACGATGGCTTCGGCACCGGCTTCGACCAAGGGCCACCAGGCATCGATATTGTTACGCATATCCTGCAAGGCCGCCTCTTGCTCATTGAGGTGGTGGCGCAGCGCGCCGCAGCAGCCGGCTTTCGGTGCCCGTTGCAATTCTATACCGAGATGTGACAACACCCGGGCGGTGGCAAAATTGATGTTCGGTGCCATGGCTGGCTGTACGCAGCCATCGAGCAGCAGCATTTTGCGCGCATGCGTAACACGCGGCCAGACACCGGCATCCTGCTTGGCCGGCAGTTTGTTTTTCAAGGCTTGTGGCAGCAAGCCGCGCAGCGCTTGTCCAGTGCGCAGCAGCGGGCCAAAGATGGCTGGCCGCGGCAACACTGCCTGCAAACCGGCACGCAGCAATCGTTGCCCCGGGCTGCGGCCAATCTGCTGTTCCACCACGGCGCGGCCGATATCGAGCAAACGGCTGTACTGCACGCCCGATGGGCAGGTGGTTTCACAATTGCGGCAAGTCAGGCAACGATCGAGATGCAATTGCGTACCCAGCGTCGCCGGCGTACCTTCCAAGACTTGCTTGATTTGGTAAATGCGCCCGCGTGGGCCATCGAGCTCGTCACCGAGTAATTGATAGGTCGGGCAAGTGGCATTACAAAAGCCGCAGTGTACGCATTTGCGTAAAATTTCATCGGCCTCTGCGCCGGCACGGGTGTGTTTGATGAAATCAGCGAGATTGGTTTGCATAATGAATTAATAATCCTTGTACATACGGCCGGGATTGAAGATATGCGCAGGATCGAAGGACTGCTTGAGATCCGCATGGATACGCGCCAACGGTGCCGCCAAGGGAGTAAATACGCCGAGCGCTTTATCACCGCCGCGAAACAGAGTCGCATGACCGCCAGCCGCCGTCGCCGCCGCGCGGATAGCCGCAGCCGGTTCATCGGAAAACAGCCAACGCTGTGCCCCGCCCCACTCGATCAAAGTTTTCCCGGTCAGCGTCAATGCGGCGGCCGTCGATGGCAACGACAAACGCCATAAGCCATGCTCTTCATCCTGCGCAAAAAAATCATGAGTTTGCTCGGTCAAGCCAGCCCACCAAGCCACCCCCTCATGCAAAACTTCGCCGCCGAGTTTTTGTCTGGCCGCTTGTACCGCCGCGCGCGCGCCCGACAAGCGCAACATCAAGCGCCCGACTTGCCAACTGCTGGCAGAAATCGGCAAAGCCAGCCCGGCCCATTGATTCATCTTGCGCAAGGCATCGGCTTCCGACAAGGCGAACACCAAGGTCAGTTCATCAAATGGGCGCGGTAACACCTTGACCGACACATTGAGCACCAGACCGAGGCTACCGAGCGCGCCGGCCATCAAACGCGAGACATCATAACCGGCGACATTTTTCATTACCTGGCCGCCGAATTCCAGCATCTCGCCGCGCCCATCCATCACGCTGACACCGAGAATGAAGTCGCGCAGCGCGCCGACATACGGCCGCCGCGGTCCGGAGAGACCGCTGGCCAGCATGCCACCCAAGGTCGCCGTCGAACCAAAATGGGGCGGTTCAAACGCCAACATTTGATTCTCTTGCGCCAGCACCGCCTCGATCTCCGCCAGCGGCGTGCCCGCTCTGGCGGTCAGCACCAATTCGGTCGGGTCATAAGCCAAAATGCCGGCATAGGGCCGGGTGTCGAGCACATTCCCGACCGGCGTCTGGCCATACCAGTGTTTGCTGCCACCACCGCGAATTTGCAGCGCCTCGCCAGCGGCGGCGGCGGCCACGATGCGCGCGCGGAATTGTTGTAAGATCGTATTCATTGCCGTATCCAAGAGAAATCTAGCCATGCCCACTGTGGGCCTGAGGTCATACTGAAACTACGCGCGCTTGTGTAGCGTGTCAAAAACGCGGTAAATCCGGGAACTTCAACTGCCCGTTCCGAACATGCATACGACCATATTCGGCACACCGGTGCAGGGTCGGAATCGCCTTGTCGGGATTGAGCAGGAAATGCGTGTCGAAGGCCCGTTTGACAGCAAAGAAAGCATCGAGCTCGGCGCGTGAAAACTGCACGCACATCGAATTGATCTTTTCTATGCCAACACCGTGCTCGCCGGTGATGGTGCCACCGACTTCGACACACAGCTCGAGAATTTCAGCACCGAAAGCTTCGGCCCGTTCGAATTCACCGGCCAAGTTGGCATCAAACATGATGAGCGGATGCAGATTACCGTCGCCTGCATGAAAAACATTGGCACAACGCAGACCATACTTCTGTTCCATCGCCGAAATACCAGTCAATACTTGCGCCAAGCGTTTGCGCGGAATCGTGCCATCCATGCAGTAATAATCGGGCGAAATACGGCCGGCCGCCGGAAACGCATTTTTCCGCCCCGACCAAAAGCGCAAGCGCTCAGCTTCGCTTTGTGACACCTGTATCGCCGTCGCGCCGGCAGTTTCCAGCACCGCCGTCATCCGGCCGATTTCTTCCTCGACTTCTTCGACGGTGCCATCCGATTCGCACAACAAAATCGCGGCGGCATCGACGTCATAACCGGCTTTGACAAACGGCTCGACCATGCGCGAGGAAGTCTGGTCCATCATTTCCAATCCAGCCGGAATGATGCCGGCCGCGATCACATTAGCCACCGCATTGCCGCCTTTGACGATATCGTCAAACGAGGCCATGATCACGCGCGCTACCTGTGGTTTTGGAATCAAGCGTACCGTCACTTGCGTGACGATGCCAAGCATGCCCTCGGAGCCAACGAACACGGCCAACAAATCAAGACCGGGCGCATCGAGCGCGCCACTGCCGAGTTCGATCACCTCACCCTCGATAGTCACGACGCGTACCTGCAGCACATTGTGCACGGTCAGGCCATACTTCAAACAATGCACGCCGCCGGAATTCTCCGCGACATTCCCACCTATGGTGCAGGCGATTTGCGACGAGGGATCGGGCGCGTAATACAGGTCGAGCGCCGCCACCGCTTCCGAGATGGCCAGGTTGCGCACACCCGGCTGCACCACCGCAGTTCTGGCATAAGCATCGACCTTGATGATTTGATTGAGCTTGGCGGTGGAGAGCACGATGCCGTCAGCCAAAGGCAAGGCACCGCCCGACAAACCGGTACCGGCCCCACGTGGTACCACCGGTACCTTGAAGCGCCGGCACACTGCCATGACGGCGATGATCTGCGCTTCATTTTCAGGCAAGCATACGATCATCGGCAACTGACGAAACGCCGCCAAGCCATCGCATTCGTAGGGCCGGGTATCACTTTCCTTGTGCAACACGCAATGTGCCGGCATGATTTCGCGCAGTGCCTGCGCAATCTGCGTCTGCCGTGCTGCATCAATCCCTGAACTGATCTGCTCCATGCTGGTCCTTATTGATTTTTATGACTCAGTGTAATGAGCTTTGCTGGTTTTGAGGATGAATAGTTTGGGCAACATCACTGAATTGTTTTCAAGACATAAAAAAAGGACGCCTGAGCGTCCCATTTTTTTCATGCTCGCAGCAAGTTACGACAACTTACACCGAGAACGAAGAACCGCAGCCACAAGTGGTGCTGGCATTCGGATTCTTGATCACGAACTGTGCGCCTTCGAGGTCATCTTTGTAATCGATCTCGGCACCAACCAAGTACTGGTAGCTCATCGCATCGATCAACAGATGCACGCCGTTTTTGGTCATGGTGGTGTCGTCTTCATTGGTGATTTCATCGAAGGTGAAACCATACTGAAACCCGGAACAACCGCCGCCTTGTACGAAGACGCGCAGTTTGAGCTCAGGATTGCCCTCTTCTTCTATCAATTGCGCCACTTTCGAAGCAGCACTTTCGGTAAATACGATGGGGGTAGGTAATTCTGCAACAGCGTCGGCAACAGCGTTCATTTCACACTCCTTCAATCTAAGATCAGCCTATTATAAACCTGCTGGCAAAACTATGCCGCTGTCGATCAATGCGGACCAGCAATACTGGAAAGCTTAGCCATTCGACGACGCCAGCTTGAACAACACTTGTTCTTGCGCGACTTCATGGGTCAGCTTACCCGTGACCAGCGCACCGCTGAGCATTTCCAGTGTTTTGTAGTGCACATCGCCGGAAATCCGCGCTTTGGCTTGCAACTCTAATAATTCGGTGGAAAACACCGGGCCATTGATGGCACCATTGACCACCACATGCGCGGCGCGGACTTCGCCATCGATGACCGCCTGCTCAGAAATGATCAGCATGCTCGAAGCTTCGGTATCGGCAATGACATTGCCACAAATATGGCCATCGATGCGCAAGCCACCCTTGAAATGCAAATCGCCCTCGATACGGGTGGTGGTACCGATCAAACTGTCTATGGTATTTTTAACTTTACGGTTGAACATGAGATTTTCCTTTTCGGGAACCAGCGCCCCGAATTTATAAATTAACCGCTTGCTGGGCGCGAATTTGCCCACGATCGAGCACTTTGACTTGTACAGTCTTGGCAATCGCCCCATCGGGAAGGGTAATTACCCCTTCGAGTCGCTGGTAATGTTTGAAAGATAATTTCAATTTTCCTGCCTCGCCTGACTTCGGATCGGGAAACTGCATCGTAACAGCTTTCCCGGCTTGTACCAAACTCAGGGAAAGTTGCAACTCGCCATTGAAATCGTGTGGGTTTTTGACACCTTGCATCACCAAAGCACGATAACGTAATTGGCCCGGCGCTTGCATTTCGACCTTCAGATTTTGCACCGCCACCCCCTCAGAACCATTGACCGCAGGAATCAAGCCTTCAAAAAACGCCAAATCATCCTTCAACTTTTGATTTTCCATCATCAGGGTTTTGACTTGCTCAGCCAATTCCTTTTGCATCGAGTGATCGATATTGAGTTTGCTCTCGATAGTATTGGCACTGAGCGATAATTTATCGCGCTCAAGGCGTAATTCGCTCAATTCAGCTTGCAAGGCTTGCACCTGATCTGGCTGAATCTGCGGACCGAACGCAAAACTACGGCCCATGTCATAAGTCCACCAAGCCACCGCCGCAGCGACCCCGATCACCAGCGCCGACAACATCAATTTGATATGCCACGGCTGTTGATGCGAGATGGTCATTTTGGACGCCAGTTGGCGCCGCTGCCAAAATCGGGGTTTCGCCATGTGTCAGTTAAGGTAAGACTGGAACATGCAACAAACCGCAAGTTTCATCGAGACCGAACATCAAATTCATACACTGCACAGCTTGCCCTGATGCACCTTTGACCAGATTATCTTGCACCACCAAGACCACCACGGTATTGCCGTTATTCGGCCGATGTATGGCGATGCGCAACATATTCGAGGCCCGCGTCGAACGGGTGTCAGGATGCGAGCCAAACGGCATCACATCGACAAAGGGCTCGTCTTGGTAGGCTTGCTCAAACAGAGCTTGCAAAGCTTCGTTGCTGATTTCTTGCTTCAAACGCGCATACAGCGTCGAATGCATGCCGCGTATCATTGGCACCAAATGCGGCGTGAACAGCAGTTCCACCTTGTCGGCACTCATGCGCTGCAATTGCTCCACCGTTTCAGGCGTGTGGCGATGACCAGACACGGCATACGCCTTGAAGCTATCGCTGGTTTCGGAAAACAAGATGCCGATCTCGGCTTTACGGCCGGCACCCGAGACGCCCGATTTACAATCGGCAATCAAACTGGCGGCATCGATGACACCGGCTTTCAGCAAGGGGTGATAACCGAGTTGCATCGTCGTTGGATAACAACCGGGGTTGCCGATGACCTTGGCCGTCTTGATTGCAGCACGATTGAGCTCAGGCAAGCCATACACAGCTTGCTTCAACACATCGGTACAGCTATGCGGGATGCCATACCATTTTTCAAACTGCGCCACATCCTGCATACGGAAGTCGGCCGCCAGATCGATGACTTTGACGCCGGCGGCGAGTAATTCGCGCGCCTGAGCCATTGCCACGCCATGCGGGGTGGCAAAAAATACCACATCACAGCCGAGCAGATCGGCTTTTTCCGGTGCCGAAAAGGCCAGCTTGACGCGGCCACGCAGCGAGGGATACATCTCTGCAACCGGCAAGCCATCTTCTTTCCGCGAAGTAATCGCGGTCAATTCGACCTCGGGGTGAGTAGACAACAAACGCAGCAATTCAACGCCGGTGTAACCGGTGCCGCCAACGATACCAACTTTAATCATTTAATTTTCCTTGCAAGAAATTTTTCACTATTCTACCAGCAGACTCACTACGGATTCTCACTAACACGCAGCAAGCCTGATCAAGAAGTAAAAAAGCCGTCCGAACCAAGTTCGGACGGCTTTTTGCGAGCCAATTTCCAGCGAAAAAATTAACGCTTGGAGAATTGTTTTGCGCGACGAGCTTTGCGCAGACCAACTTTTTTACGTTCAACTTCACGTGCATCACGAGTCACGAAGCCGGCTTTCGACAGCTCAGGTTTCAATGCTGCATCGTAGTCGATCAGAGCACGAGTGATACCGTGACGAACTGCACCGGATTGACCGGATTCGCCGCCGCCGTGAACATTGACCATGATATCGAATGTTTCGAGATTATTAGTCAATTCCAGTGGTTGACGGATAACCATCAAACCTGTTTCACGCGAGAAATATTCGTTTGCTGGCTTACCGTTCACAACGATCTTGCCGCTGCCGGATTTCAGGAATACGCGAGCAACTGCGCTCTTGCGACGACCAGTTCCGTAGTTGTAATTACCGATCATGGCTATCCTTAGATGTCGAGTACGAGTACTTGTGGTTGCTGAGCTGCATGCGGATGTGTTGCATCTGCGTACACTTTCAGCTTCTTGATCATTGCATAACCGAGTGGGCCTTTAGGCAACATGCCTTTAACTGCCTTCTCGAGTGCACGACCTGGAAAACGCTGTTGCATTTTCGTAAAATTTGTTTCATAGATACCGCCTGGATAACCAGTGTGACGGTAGTATGTTTTGTTCAGAGCTTTCGTGCCTGTCACGCGCAGTTTACCTGCATTGACAACGACGATGAAATCGCCCGTGTCGACGTGAGGAGTAAATTCCGGTTTATGTTTGCCGCGTAAACGGAGTGCCACTTCGCTGGCAACACGTCCGAGTACTTTATCTGTCGCGTCAATCACGAACCAGTCGCGCTGAACCTCATGGCCCTTAGCGGAAAAGGTTTTCATGTTGAATCCTAAAAAGTTAAATATGCCCTAATGCGGTGGTTCTGCCAATGTGACGGCAGACTCTCCCTTGTCAACTTCTCGCTCGGGCAAATCGAGAATCGGAAATTATAGTATTTTCTAAGACTGAGCGCAAGAACTGTTTAAAATTTAAGCAGAAATGCCGTTTCAGTTAAAAAAAACCCGCAGCGCTTGGCTGCGGGTTGAATCCACCAAAGGGGTAGGTGGAGGAGACAATTGCTTGGGCATGTGCAGCACTTCAGCGCTGCTGAGGTACTGATGACCGACGAGTCAATAATAGGACAAGAAATGGTGCAGTGCAAGGTAAACGGCGGGCTATGCGGCAATATTCCAACAAGGCTCGAATGCAGTACAATTTTGCATCATTCACCACGAACAGAAAGAGTACACGATGGAAGCAACAGTCAGCTGGACCGGCACCGGTGGCATGGCATTTTTAGCGCAAACCGGCTCCGGCCACGCCGTCTTGATGGATGGCGCACCGGAAGGTGGTGGTCATAATCTGGCACCACGGCCAATGGAAATGGTATTGCTCGGCACTGGTGGCTGCAGCGCCTATGATGTGGTGCTGATTTTACGCAAGGGCAAGCAGGACGTCCGTGCTTGCGACGTCAAGTTGACGGCAGAGCGCGCCAGCACCGAACCCAAGGTATTTACCACCGTGCACTTTCACTTCACCGTGCGCGGACGGCAATTGAAACCGGCGATGGTCGAGCGTGCGATCAAGTTATCGCATGAGAAGTATTGCTCGGCCTCGATCATGCTGGCTAAAACCGCCAGCATGACGCACAGCTTCGAAATCATCGACGATCTCGAACTGGCTTCCGAGCACGCCGTTCAGGCGTGAGTATCGACACCCGGCTGACCGAAGGTATCACGGTAAGTCGGGTAGAACGAGCAATACAAGACCGTGGTCAGCAAGGCCGACGCCGGCATCATCAGCAATACCACCAAGCGCGGATCACCGATGATGATGGCGATAATCACGCTGACTATGGTGGGAACGATCCCGGCAATGAGCATCCAGACCCCGGCAAAAGCCAGAAAAGTCCTGCCGGCACGCCAAACTGAAAAGAAGCTGTAAAACAAGGCTTTACCGACCGACATGTTTTTCCACATGATCAGCGGGGCCGCAAACCAAAATGCCATCAAGGCCGGCACATAGGCCAAGGCGGCCGCAAGCATGCCGGAAAACAAACGATCAGCTGGCAAATCCTTAGGATCAAACGCTTCGGTACTGGTCAAAAACTCATACAGTGCGCCGCCATCAAACCAGCTGGAAATAAAAATCGCCGCGGCAATGGCCGGCAGATACAACACGCCGAGCGCCAGCAAGCGCCGCAGGGCCGGTGCACGAAACGCCACCAGCAACAGCTTAGGGCTGACTTTTTCCTCGCGCTCTATGCATTCACAGGCTTCCATGAAACTCATCGCAAACACCGGAATGAGGATGAACGGCAAAATTTGGCCGAGCACTGGAATCAGACCGATGGCCATATTCATAAACATATAGGCAAAAAACAGTGTCAGCAATTCCGCCGGCTGGCGCCGAAACAGTGCAAAGCCGCGCTTCACCCAAGCCCACCCCGATACCGGAACGGCCGGCGTCATACCGTGCCCGGCAAGGCGTGCACCGGCAGCGCTTCGCGCAGCCGTAAAATGCGCTCAAAATGCGCCGGATCGTGCGGCGTGAGCATTTCCGCATCACGCGGCTGATAGTAATCATACAGACGCGAGAGCCAGAACCGCAGCGCCGCCGCCCGTAACATCGCTTGCCAAGCATGGCCTTCATCGAGCGTAAACGGGCGCACACGATGATAAGCCTCAAGCAAGGCAGCCACTCGCACTGGGTCGAGTGCGCCGCTGGCCACATCGATACACCAGTCATTCACGGTCACGGCCACATCAAACAGCCAAGTATCACAACCGGCGAAATAAAAATCGAAGAAGCCGGTCAGTTGCTCACCGTCAAACATGACATTATTGCGGAATAAGTCGGCATGTACCGGCCCACGCGGCAAAGCATGCCAAGTGGCAGTACTGTGGAAGGCATCTTGAAAATGCACTTCGGCACGCAATAAGTGCTGTAGCTCATCGGATAGGAACGGTAAAACGCTTGGCGTGGTGGCATGCCACCAGTCGAGCGCGCGCAAATTGTCTTGATGCAGAGGGAAATCTTGCCCGGCTAAATGCATGCGCGCCAACATCGCCCCAACTTCAGCACAATGGCTGGCTTGCGGCGACATTTGCGAACAGCCTGCCAGCTTACTGACGATCGCGGCCGGCTTACCGAGCAAGGCCACCACCAAGCTGCCGTCGGCACTGGCGACCGGTGCCGGCACCAGCACGCCATGCGCGGCCAAATGGCGCATCAAACCAAGATAAAAAGGCAGTTGTTCAAAACTGAGATTTTCAAAAATCGTCAAGACATAGTCACCAGCATCGGTGCTGATAAAAAAATTACTGTTTTCTATGCCGGAAGCGATGCCCTTGATCGCTGTTGCTTTTCCGAGTGGAAATTGTTCCATCCACGGACTGAGATCACTCAGTGTCACTGGGGTAAAAACTGCCATTGTGATATCAAATTCAAAAAAACTTATTTATTGGAAGGACTCGCAGGTGCAGCCTGCTCCGGTGCTGACGGCAAGACCGGCAAGGGCTCGACTTCTTTACTCTCTTTTTTGTGGCCGAATTCAAACAGGGTCCATTGTGGCGGACGATTACCCTGCCCTTGCGCGGTACCGCGTGGTGCGTTGCCGACTTCGGGATCGGCCTTGAGGGTGTAATGACTGGCACCGGCATCGACTTTGACTTCGTTGACTTTGCCGGAATTATCGCGAATTTCCGAGCTCTTGTTCTTGGGTACAGGCTTGCCGACCGACAGACCAGAATCCGGCGGTCCTTCTTCCAGTTTTTCCATCTGCGGTGGCACGGCCAAAGCGGCTGGCTTGGCAGGCGTCTGGGCATGGGTGAGACTGATGGCAAACAACAAGCCAGACAGCAGCGTGGCGCAACGAGCGAAGGAAATTTTCATGATGCGTGTCCTTGTGCACCGGCTGGGGTACACGATAGTAGTGGGTGCTGACATTGTAACAAAGCGGCACCGGCTCGGTCAGCAATAATCGATCAGAGTGCGCGCCGATACGCATAAAAAAAGGAGCAGTCTGAAGACCGCTCCTTTTTTACTCAAGCTCAGGCATCAGGCTTACGCCTGACATCAATTAGAACTGGTGACGAACGCCAGCAGTTACTTCATTGATGTTTGCACCCAGGGAAGATTTCAGACCTTCGAAACCAGCCGAGTTAGCATCTTGGTTTGTACGAGCATACGCTGTGTACAAATCAGTACGCTTGGACAAAGCATATTGGTAGCCAACTGCGAATTGTTTAGCCGAACCAACAGTAGCACCTTTAGTACCGAATGCTGTGTCGTTTTTCACGTTAGTGAAAGTAGCCAAAACTTTACCAGCAGTAGTCACTGGAACTGTGACGCCCAGTGTGTATGTCTTTTTGCTCAGACCCAAATCGTCAGTCGATTTTTGGTAGATAACGACTGGTTTAGCGACGCCGAAATCATAAGTAGCAGCAACTGTGTTGGCTTTTTTGCCGTTAGTTACCAATGCTGCGCTAGTAGCGTTGTCTTTCAGGTAGCTGTAACCGAGTTCCAAACCTTCGATTTTGTAACCGAGGTTGACGCCAAGGGAACGGCCATTGGAGTTGTCACCAGCGGCTTCGCCGAAACCATATTGACCCAGAGCAGTGAAACCGCTCAGTGTGTTTGGTGTAGCGTAGAAAACCGAGTTAGTAACGCGACCACGTGAAGTGCTGGTTACGCCAGTTGTTGTTGCATTGCCACCGATAGTGTAGATACCAGACAAACCGTTACCGCTGTTGATGAAACCGGAAGCGAATGGATCGAAGTTATCAAAGAATTTGAAAGTCGGGCTCTTGTCGCGACCCAGATCGACTGTACCGAAATCGCTGGACAGACCGACTGTAGCACGACGACCGAACGTAGCGCTTTGACCCGATGCGCCGGTGTCGATGTTGATACCTTGTTCGAGTACGAAGTTGGCTTTCAAGCCGTTGCCCAGATCTTCAGTACCTTTGAAACCCAAACGCGAACCGTTTTCTTGACCGCTTTGCAGCGAGAAAACTTTGCCCGAACCTGTGCTCAAACCTTGAACGCCAGCATCAGCGATACCGTAGATTGTGACGGAAGATTGCGCGAATGCCGCACCGGAGAAAGCACTGATCAGAGCAAGTGCGAGGAATGATTTTTTCATTGTCTAGTATCCAAAAATGAATGTTAAATTTTGCTGCAGCACAAAAACAAACGCGGCAAAAAGCTGAATTGCAGGTTTATTTAAAGCCTCGAACCAGTAAGCGATTCAATGACAAATGTCACGATACCTGTGAATTATGACATTTTGATGAAATACGACTGCTTTAATAAACAAGGCCTTAGCAAACGTTGCAATTTAAAGACACGATAATTCGGGATTAGTTCCAACGAACAAAAACAGACTTATCAAGGCTTAAGCCTACATTATAGGCAATATTTGCATTTGCTGCATAGCACCACCGATATGAGGGATATCCCTCTGTTTTTCAAGCCATACTTATAAAAAAAGTTTTATCAGCCTAGCGTTTCCCATGCATTTTGCTTTTGCGCAGTCATCGAACGCCAATAAACGCGGCCAGTATACCAGAGCGTCGCCGCGATCACAGCGCAGCTAAATTGCCCTAGAGCCAGCAGGAAAGCCGAGCCATCCAAGGCCGGCGCAAGCACGCCGGCAACGATCGCGCCCAGCAGCGTCACACTGGCAGCTTGGCAAGAAGCGACGATGCCGCGGATGGTAGGGAACAAATCGAGCACCAACAAGGTGGCACCAGGGGCGACTAAGGACATGCCAAAGGTATAAAAGAAAAACGGTGTGACCGACCACAATAAAATCGGTGGCGAAAAGAAATGGAACACCATATTGAACAGCGATGCGCCGAGCAAAAATATGAAACCGATGCTGACTTGTTTCCATACCGTGATCTTGCCAGCGAGCCGATTTGCCGTCAAAGCACCGAGAAAAATTCCGGCTACGGAAGGGATGAACTGCCATCCGAATTGATCTGCACCTAATTTTAAGTGTTGCGTAATAAACACCGGGGCGGCCGCAATATATAAAAACAAGCCGGCAAAGTTAAAGGCAATGGTGCCAGCCTTGAGATGAAACAAGGGCGATTGGCATACCTGACGGTAACTGCTCCACAGAAATTGCGGGCTGAATTCTTGGCGTTTTTCGTGCGGCAAAGATTCCGGCAGATATTTGTAACAAACAGTCCAAAGAACAACAGTGTATGCAAAAAGCAACAGAAAAATGGCGCGCCAGCTAAAAACACCGACTACCCAGCCACCAAGAATAGGCGCAATCGCCGGCGCGATGGAGAAAATCATCGTCACCAAAGACAACAAACGCTCGGCCGGAGCACCGGCATACAAATCACGAATGATAGCGCGACCAACCACCATGCCGGCACCGGCCGAGACGCCCTGCAAAATGCGAAAGCCCCACAGATAATGGACGCTGTGTGCCGAGGCGCAGCCGAAACTGGCCACGGCAAACACCGCCAAGGCGATCAAAATCACGTTACGCCGACCGAAAGAATCGGACAAAGCACCATGCCACAGCGTCATGACGGCAAATGACAGCATGTAAGCCGTCAGCGTTTGCTGTACTTCCAGGGCATTGGCATGCAGGTTGGCTTGAATCGCCGGGAAGGCTGGCAAATAGGTATCGATGGAAAAAGGGCCCAACATGGCCAAGCCAGCCAGCAAAGTCGCCAAGCCGGCGCGCGGAATCACAGCGATCGTTCTCATCTTATACCTTGATCCCACCCAGACACAGATACTTCATTTCGAGATACTCATCAATGCCATATTGCGAGCCTTCACGCCCCAGACCCGATTGCTTGACGCCACCGAACGGCGCGACTTCATTGGAAATGACACCGGTATTAATACCGACCATGCCGTATTCGAGCTGCTCGGCAACGCGCCAGATGCGGCCGATATCGCGTGAGTAAAAATACGCAGCCAAACCGAAATCGGTGGCATTGGCCGCCGCAATCACTTCGGCTTCGGTTTCAAAACGCATGACGGCAGCGACTGGCCCGAAAGTTTCTTCTTGCATGATCAACATGGCGGCGCTGACTTCCGAGAGCACGGTCGCTTGATAGAATAAAGGGCCAAACTCAGCAATTTTTCCGCCAGTTACCAGCTTCGCACCCAGCGCCAGCGCATCGGCCACATGTTGCTCGACCTTGAATACAGCGGCAGCATCAATCAGCGGCCCTTGCTGGACCCCGGCGGTAAAGCCATCGCCAAGCACAATCTCAGCGGCACCGGCCGCGAGTTTTTCAACAAAGGCATCGTAAATCGAACTGTGTACGTAAAAGCGGTTGGTACAGACGCAGGTTTGGCCGGCGTTACGAAACTTCGATAACAAAGCCCCTTCGACCGCGGCATCGAGGTCGGCATCCTCAAAGACGATGAAGGGCGCATGGCCGCCCAGTTCCAGCGCCAGTTTTTTTACCGTGGCAGCCGATTGCCGCATCAGGATACGGCCGACCGGGGTGGAACCGGTAAATGACAGATGGCGCACTACCGGGCTGTCGCACAAGACTTGGCCGAGCGCGATCGATTGTTCTGCGTCAGCGCTCAAGACATTGATGACGCCGGCCGGAATGCCGGCACGTTGGGCTAATTCAGCCAAGGCCAGCGCCGATAAGGGCGTTTGCTCGGCCGGTTTGATCACAATCGCACAACCGGCCGCCAGCGCCGGCGCGACTTTACGGGTGATCATGGCAATCGGAAAGTTCCACGGCGTGATCGCGGCGCACACCCCAATCGGCTGCTTGAGCACCAACATGCGCTTGTCGCTCCAAGTCGAGGCCATCACATCGCCCGAAACCCGCTTCGCTTCTTCGGCAAACCATTCGATAAAACTGGCACCGTACATCACTTCGCCACGCGCTTCGGCCAGCGGCTTGCCCTGCTCGGCCGTCATGATGGCGGCCAAGTCGTCGGCATGCGCGATGATCAGATCGAACCAACGCCGCATCAGCGCCGCGCGTTCTTTACCAGTTTTCGCCGCCCACAGAGGGAACGCCAGCTGTGCCGCTGCAATCGCGGCAGTCGCATGGCTGGCATCGAGATTCGCCACCTCAGCGAGCCGCGCGCCATTGGCCGGATTGATGACGGCGAAGCGTGCGCTGCTGCCGACCCAGAGGCCATTAATATAAGCAGCATCCTTCAACAGCGTCGGATCTTGCAAGTTCAATGAACTGATCGGGTGTGCGGTGGACATGTTGTTTTCTCTGTGAGCATGCGGAAAAAAAACCGATTCAAGCCTGCGGCTTGGCTTCTTCACGACGGTTAAAGCCGGCGACCATGTCGAAGCGGAACAGGCGACATTCGAGCGCACCATTGAAAAATGGGGTTTTCCGCGCTTCTTTGAGGCGCAACATTTTCGGTACGCTCAGGTCGGCAGTAAACAGAAACACGCTCCAACCGGCAAAGCGCTGCTTGAGCGTGGTGCTGAAGCTGGCAAAAAAGTCTTTCGCCATCTCATCCGATTCCATCGAGCTGTCGCCGCGCACGCCGATCCGTTCACCATACGGCGGATTGGTCAGCAAGATGCCCGGTACGGTGGTCGGGGCCTTGATTTCCTGTGCTTCAATCTGCTTGAGCGGCACCTCGAAACGAATCCCGGCCTTATTGAGGTTATTGCGCGTCATGACAATCATGTCGCCGGAAATATCGCTGCCGAAAATCGTTGGTTCGCTCGGCAAAGGGTTCGGTTTGACGCTGGCTTTGATGGCAGCCCAGGCATCGGCATCGAATTGATGGAATTTTTCAAACGCAAAATCGCGTTTCAAACCCGGTGGAATGCCGGCCAGTATCTGCGCCGCTTCGATCAAGATAGTACCGGAGCCGCACATAGGATCGAGCAGGGGCATGCCGGCTTTCCAGCCAGCGGTGCGCAGCAAGCCGGCCGCTAAATTTTCGCGCAAGGGCGCGTCGCCGGTTTCCATGCGCCAGCCGCGTTTGAACAGTGCTTCACCCGAAGTGTCGAGGTAGACGGTAAAACTGCGGGCATCGAGAAAGCCGACGATGCGCATATCCGGTGCCTTGGTGTTGACCGATGGACGCTGCGTGAATTGGTCGCGGAAACGATCGCAAATGGCATCTTTGATCTTGAGTGTAGCAAAATCGATACTCTTGAGCGGCGACTTGACCGCCGTGACATCGACACGAATGGTGTGGTGGTAACCGAACCAATCTTCCCAAGGCTGCTCCATGACCAAGTCGTAGATATCATTTTCATTGCTGTAGCTGGAATGCGCGACGCGCATCAGCACGCGCGAAGCGATGCGCGAATGTAAATTGATGCGCCAGGCATCTTGTAAACTACCCGAGCAGTGCACACCGCCAGGTACTTGGTTATGCACTGCCATGGTGTGATCGAAGGCAGCGATTTCATTGAGCTCTTCAGCCAGCGCGATTTCCATACCGCGTGGGCAAGGGCAAAAATACGACAATTTAGTCATGGGGAACCTTTTATCCGTTATATAGCAAAGTAAAAAAAAATCGGCGAGCGCACTCGCCGTTCCTGCGTGGCCGTAGATTAAGGAAGCGCAGATTTAATCCAAGCGGTTTGTCCGCGCTTCCTTAAAACGGTTTGACGACCACCAGGATCAACACAATCAATAACAATACCACCGGCACTTCATTAAACCAGCGAAACCACACATGGCTGCGCTGGTTGCGGCCTTGTTCAAATTTCTTCAGCAAGCTGCCGCAGGCATGATGATAACCGAGCAAGAGCAAGACACACAGCAGCTTGGCATGCATCCAGCCATTGCCCGGGCCTTTACCGATGCCGACCACCAGCCATAGATAGAGGCCGAACAACAAAGCCGGCAGCACCAGAATATTCATGAAACGATACAGCTTGCGCGCCATAAGCAGCAAGCGCTCGGTCGCCGCCGGCGTCGTTTCCATCGCCAGATTGACGAGGATACGCGGCAGATAGAACAGCCCGGCGAACCAGGAAATGACGAACAGGATGTGCAGGGCTTTAATCCAAAGCATGGCGGAACTTTCTAAATTGGTTAATCAAAGCCGACTCGAACCGACTAAGCCCGAGCCAACATCGTTTCAGCCTTCTCAAGTACGGATTTCGCCGTGACCAAACACGACATATTTAAGCGAGGTCAGCCCTTCGAGGCCGACCGGGCCGCGCGCATGCAGTTTGTCGTTGGAAATACCGATTTCAGCACCGAGTCCGTATTCGAAGCCATCGGCAAAGCGGGTCGAGGCATTCACTATGACCGAAGCGGAATCGACTTCGCGCAAAAAGCGCAGGGCCAGCGTGTAGTCTTCGGTGATGATGGCTTCGGTATGTTTCGACGAATAGGTATTGATATGGTCGATGGCCGCATCGATGTCGTCGACCACTTTGATCGCCAATACCGGTGCCAGATATTCGCTGCGCCAGTCTTCTTCCGTGGCGGCGCGCAGATGCGGATAGCTGGCCAGAATCGCCGCTGCAGCCGGATCACAGCGTAATTCCACCGACTCGCTCAGATACAGCGGCGCCAAGAGCGGCAAGATGCGCTCGGCCACGCCACGTGCCACCAATAAAGTTTCCATGGTATTGCAAGTGCCGTAACGATGACATTTTGCATTGAATGCAATCGCCGTCGCTTTCGCCAAATCGGCTTTGTCATCGATATACACATGACAAATGCCGTCGAGATGTTTGATCATCGGCACCGTGGCTTCGCGCATCAAGCGTTCGATCAAGCCTTTGCCACCACGCGGCACGATCACATCGACATACTGCGGCATCGTGATCAAGGCACCGACGGCGGCACGGTCGGTGGTTTCGACGATTTGTACGGCATCGGCTGGCAAGCCGGCCCCGGCCAGACCTTCTTTGACCAAGATCGCGAGGGCGCGATTACAGTGTATCGCTTCAGAACCACCGCGCAGGATGGTGGCATTGCCACTCTTGATGCATAAACCGGCGGCGTCGACTGTCACATTCGGGCGCGCTTCGTAAATAATACCGATCACGCCTAGCGGCACACGCATTTGGCCGACCTGAATGCCGCTGGGGCGGTATTTCATGTTTGAAATTTCACCAATCGGATCAGAAAGGCTGACAATTTGCGTCAAGCCTTCGGCCATTTTGGCGATCGCCGCATCCGACAGCGTCAGCCGATCGAGCATGGCGGCATCCATGCCGGCGGCCCGTGCAGCCGCTAAATCGTGCTCATTGGCAGCACGCAGCAAGGCGGCATCGCGCCGTATCGCTGCGGCGATCAGCAACAAGGCTTGATTTTTTTTTGCACTATCGGCTTTTGCCATAGCGCGCGAAGCAGCACGGGCACGCGAGCCGAGCTCGTTCATATAAGCAGGAATATCGATCATGTCAGTTCCAAAAGCCAGCTATTCAAGGCCGCACCGTTCAAGCCGCGCGTGCCACTTTCAATCCAAGTTGTAACAAAGCATCCCATGCATCGCCGGCAAAGGCTTTGGCACGTAATCCTTTCACCATCTTATCGATTTGTGCCGCTTCTTGCAGCGCACTTTGCAAACTCGGCAAACTGACGCGGCGTAAGGCCGGTTCCATCAGTTTTTCGCGCGGGCCCCAGATGCGGTATTCTTTCAGCAAAGCCGACAGCGGCCGCCCTTGCGCCACGCCCGACTTGAGCTTGAGCAAGGTACGAATTTCTTCTGCCATGGCCCATAATACCAGCGGCAGCGCTTCGCCCTCGCCCTGCAAACCATGCAACATGCGCGCCAAGCGCGCCACATCGCCAGCCAGCATGGCTTCATTGAGTTTAAACACATCGTAGCGTGCCACATTGAGCACGGCATCATGGATTTGCTCAAAACTGAGCTTGCCCGGCGCATGCAACAAAGCCAGTTTTTGGATTTCCTGATGCGCTGCCAGTAAATTCCCCTCCACCCGATCAGCAATGAAGTCAAGACTTTGCCGGTCCAGCGTTTGCTGCTGTGCTTGCAAACGTTGATTAATCCAATTCGGTAATTGCGCCCGTTCTACCAGCGGAATATCGATATACACGGCGGCTTGCTGCAAACTGCTCACCCAAGCGGCTTTCTGCGTGGCCCAATCGAGTTTGGGCAAGCTGATCAGGGTCAGATTATCGGGTGAGAGCTTGGCAATATACTCTTGCAAAGCCTGCCCACCCTCTTTACCCGGCTTACCGGTGGGGATGCGCAAATCGATCAGTTTTTTATCACCGAACAGCGATTGCGACTGATTCGCCGCCAACAAGGCACCCCATTTGAAACTGCGCTCGACGCTCAAGATCTCGCGTTCGAGAAAACCCTGCGCCTTGGCGGCGCGGCGAATTTGATCGGCCGCTTCAAGCGCGAGCAAGTGCTCGTCACTGGTAATCACATAGAGTGGTGCCAGGGTTTTCGCGAGATGGCCAGGCAGCGCATCAAAGCGTAGTTGCATCTTAATCGTCCATTTTCACGACCGACAAGCGCCGCATGATCTGCTGCACCAAGTCGCTTTGCATATCGCGGTACAAGGCTGCTTCTTCCGACTCTTTCGCCAACACCACTGACTCATTGTAAGTGATGGTACGTTTGAGTTGGATTTTCACCGGCTCCAAATACTCTTTTCCTGCGGCATTGCGCAAACGGAAACTGAAGTTGTAGAGCAAAGAGTATTCGCGCACACGCCCTTGACTGTTGAGCGAGAGGATTTGCTTGTCACGCGCCTCTTGCAGCACATCGAGTATCACCTCGGCGTCTTTGGGATCGGCAGTCACCAGCGTTTGACCATTGGCGCGTAATTGGCGATGCAACTCGCCATTGAGCGGCGAGCCGATCGGCAAGCTGATATAGATAGACTTAAACGGAAACGCCACCGGACCACGCAAGGCGAAACCACAAGCAGACAAACTGAACGCAAGCAGCAAGGCCACGAACCAGCCGCGACGGAGAAAAAACAGTGGGTGCATGGTTGCTGCTCCGATTTTCATGATCAAGCCACGACGTTGATAAGCTTACCCGGTACCACGATGACTTTCTTCACCGGGCCCTCAAGGAAGCGCTGCACGCTTTCATGTGCCAAGGCGGCCGCTTCGATACTGGCTTTATCTGCATCTTTGGCAACTTTGATACTACCGCGCAATTTACCGTTGACCTGTATCATCATCTCGATTTCATCCTGTATCAGGGCCGATTCATCGACTATCGGCCAGGCCGCATCGATCAATTCCCCGTCGGTGCCGGCGAACCCCAGTTCTTGCCACATCACATGGGCGATGTGTGGGCACACCGGATACAAGGCGCGCAGCAAAATACTGAAGGCGTCGCGCACGGCCGCTGCATGACCAGCCCCATCCGACTTGAACGATTCTATGGCATTGAGCAATTTCATCGCGCCCGACACCACGGTGTTGTATTGCAGACGTTCGTAATCGGCGTCAATTTGTTTCAGCGTCAAATGCACTTCGCGGCGCAAATTCTGCACCTCCGGTGCATACGCAGCGGCTGCCACGCGCCCGGCGGCGATGGTATCGGCGCATTTCAAACCGGTCGCCCACAGGCGTCGCAGGTAACGCGAAGCCCCTTCGACACCGCTGCTGCTCCACGCCGCACTTTGGTCCGGCGGACCGGCAAACATGGTGAATAAGCGCGCGGTATCGGCACCGAACTGGGTGATGATGTCTTTCGGCTCAACCACATTGTTCTTCGACTTCGACATTTTTTCTATGCCACCCATCTGCACCGGCAAGCCATCGCTCTTTTTGATGGCGGCGACAGGACGACCTTTGTCATCGTGCTGCACTTCGATTTCATTCGGATAGAACCAGGTTTTTTTACCGCTGGCATCTTCACGGAAATACGATTCGTTGAGCAGCATGCCTTGCGTGAACAAGTTTTTGAACGGTTCGGAAATACTGACCAAGCCCAGATCGCGCATGGCCTTGGTCCAAAAACGCGCATACAGCAAATGCAGCACGGCGTGTTCGACACCGCCTATGTACTGATCCATCGCCATCCAATACTCTTGACGGGCATCGACCATGGTATCGGCATCGGGGCAGGTATAGCGCATGAAATACCAGCTCGAATCAACGAAGGTATCCATGGTGTCGGTTTCGCGCTCGGCCGGCTGACCGCAAGTCGGGCAAGCGACGTGCAAGAAATCGGCACGGGTTTTGAGCGGATTGCCAGAGCCATCGGGAATGCAATCGGTTGGCAATACGACCGGCAAATCGGCATACGGCACCGGTACATCGCCACAGCTGGCGCAATGAATGATAGGGATAGGCGTGCCCCAATAACGCTGGCGCGAAATACCCCAGTCGCGCAAGCGCCAGGTGGTTTTCTTTTCGCCGGCATCGCGCGCGGCCAAGTCGGCGGCGACCGCGTCAACGGCCGCTTTGCATGTCAAGCCATCGTAAGGACCGGAGTTAACCAATACGCCGCGCTGCTTGTCGCCATAGGCTTCATCCCACGCCTCGACGCTGAATTCATGGCCAGTCACGGCCACCACTTGTTTAATGGCGAGTTGATATTTTTTGGCAAAGGCAAAATCGCGCTCATCATGCGCCGGCACGCCCATCACGGCACCGTCGCCGTAAGTCATCAGCACATAGTTACCGACCCACACTGCCACCGACTCACCGGTCAGCGGATGGGTGACGAACAAGCCGGTCGGCATGCCTTCTTTTTCTTTGGTCGCCATTTCGGCTTCGCTGGTACCACCGGCTTTACAAACTTCGATGAAGGCGGCCAAGGCCGGATTATCTTCTGCTGCGAGGGTCGCCAGCGGATGCTCGGCTGCGACGGCGCAGAAAGTCACGCCCATGATGGTATCGGCGCGCGTGGTGAAGACGTACATTTTGCCGTCTTGTATCAGGCTGCCGGCGGCATCCTTGATATCGTGCGTGAATGCAAAGCGCACGCCCTCGCTCTTGCCTATCCAATTGCGCTGCATGGTGCGCACTTGTTCTGGCCAGCCATCGAGACTATCTATACTGTCGAGCAATTCGTCGGCATACTCGGTGATGGCAAAATAATAACCTGGGATCTCGCGCTTCTCGACCAAGGCACCGGAGCGCCAGCCGCGCCCATCGATAACTTGCTCATTAGCAAGAACCGTCTGGTCGACCGGATCCCAATTCACGACTTGGGTTTTTTTGTAAGCAATGCCTTTTTCCAGCATTTTCAAAAACAGCCACTGGTTCCAGCGGTAGTAATCGGGATCACAAGTCGCTACTTCGCGACTCCAGTCGAAGGCTAAACCGAGCGGCTGCATTTGCGACTTCATGTCGGCAATATTGGCGTAAGTCCATTCCGCCGGCGATTTATTGTAGGCAATCGCCGCATTTTCCGCCGGCAAGCCGAACGCATCCCAGCCCATAGGCATGAGGACGTTGTAGCCCTTCATGCGTAATTGGCGCGCCAGCATGTCGTTAATCGTGTAGTTACGCACATGCCCCATGTGCAGCTTGCCAGAAGGATAAGGCAGCATGGAACAGGCGTAGTACTTACCCTTAGGAAAACGCGGATCGTTCTCAACCGCGGTGTAGGCATCGATCTGTTTCCAATGGGCTTGTGCCGATTGTTCGACGTCGGAGGGGGTATATTTTTCTTGCATGGCGTAGGCGGAAAGAGGGGGGACTCAAAAGTCCTTGATTATAACTGCTTCAGTGTCACTATTAAGCAAAGCAAGCGCGGATTTCACCGCTGCCGGCCAAAGGAGGGGAGCAGCAGCGCGCTCAAGGCTGCCGATTGGCCGCCACAGCGGGACGCTGGGCGGCGCTCACACAGAAATTCAGTTCAAGCCGAGCACGTCGTACATATCGTAGAAACCGCTGGTTTTATCGGCCAAGAAACGCGCCGCGCGCAGACTGCCATCTGCATACGTGACGCGGCTCGACGATTTATGCGAAATTTCCACGCGCTCACCGATACCGGCAAACAGTACCGTATGGTCGCCGACGATGTCGCCGCCACGGATAGTCGCAAAGCCGATTGAGGAAGGATCGCGCGCACCAGTCACGCCGTGGCGCGCATAAACGCCAACTTCATTGAGGTCGCGCCCGATTGCCTCAGCAATCACCTCACCCATTTTCAGCGCCGTACCGGACGGGGCATCGACTTTATTGCGGTGGTGCGCTTCGACGATTTCGATGTCATAGCCGGTGGCGAAGCTTTTCGCCGCCATTTCCAATAATTTGAGCGTGACATTGACGCCGACACTCATATTGGGTGCGAACACGATCGCCGTGCGTTCTGCTGCAGCAGCGATGGCCGCCTTGCCAGCCGCATCAAAGCCAGTCGTGCCGATGACCATCTTGATGCCATGCGCAGCGCAATACGCCAAGTGCTTCAAGCTTCCTTCGGGACGGGTGAAGTCGATCAGCAAGTCGGCATCGGCCAAGGCCACGCTCAAATCGGCACTGATCAACACGCCCGTATGCTGGCCGAGCGCCGCACCGGCATCACTGCCGAGTGCCGCCGAACCGGCGCTGCCGGTGGCACCGGCCAGTTGCAAGTCTTGGGCTGCGGTAATGGCTTCGATGAGCATCTTGCCCATACGACCGGACGCACCGGCCACTGCTATTTTTAATCCTGTCATACGTTTTCTCTTACTTCATACTTACTTCATGGTTAAGCCCGAGAGCCAGATGCAATCCGGCTCTCGGCATCCTGTCACGACACAGGTATTATTTACGCTCTTTTTTCTTCGGTGTACCGTCGATATCGACAATCGATTCAACTTTATCGATGCCGAGCGCCGATTCGGTAATACGCGCCAGATATTCTTTCTCGGTCGGCAAATCACCGCCTTCAAACTTGGCCACGGTATTATTCTTGAAATAAATCGTCACGCGACTGAGCACCTGCTCACCCTTGGGTTTGGTCAAGCGGAATATATAATCCCAGCGGTCTTCATGGAACATATCGGTCAACAATGCGCTGCCGAGCACGAAACGCACTTGCTCGCGCGTCATGCCTTCCTTGATCTGGGACATCATTTCTTCCGAAACAAAATTCCCTTGTTGCACAGTGACGCGGTATGGTGAAATATAGCCGAGGAACTTTTTCACACCGGTTGGTGCCGTCACTTGCGTGCCGGCCGCGCTGGCTTCGACCGGGGTAGCAGTCGCCGGCGCAGCAGCCAACGGCACACTGGAAGCACAGGCAGTCATGCTCAAGATCAACGTCAAACCGACCAAACGGCCAGCTTGGGCTTGAATAGTTTCTGAAAACAACAATCGCATAGGTAGCCTCAGTAATCGAGCAACATGCCCTGAAACCCGATATCATAAAGCAGATAGCCCTCTTTTGACCGAAAACATGACAAACAGCACGCCGAATCTCAAAGCCAGCGGCCTTAAAGCCACTTTACCCCGCCTGAAAATCCTGGAAATCTTCCAAAGTAGCAAGGTCAGGCACCTGACTGCCGAAGATGTCTACAAAATATTGCTCAATGAGAATATGGATGTCGGGCTGGCAACAGTCTACCGCGTACTGACCCAATTCGAGCAGGCAGGCTTGCTGCACAGAAATCATTTCGAAACCGGCAAAGCCATTTTTGAATTGAATGAAGGCTCACACCATGACCACCTGGTTTGCCTCGATTGCGGTCGCGTGGAAGAATTTTTTGACGCCCAAATTGAGCAGCGCCAGCATGACATCGCCGCAGAACGTGGTTTTCGCATCGCCGATCATGCCTTGGCGATCTATGGAAATTGCACTAAAGAAAAGTGCGAACACAAGGGCTGAGTCCTGCTTGCAAGCTTGCTGCTTTAATTTTCCAGCTTACTCACCACGCCGGCAACCGTGTCAATGATTTTTTGCGCATTGAACGGTTTGAGTATCAAACCATGAATGCCGGCTTTAACGGCTTCACTTATGGTTTCTTGGTCGTGACTGGCGGTCACCATCAGCACCCGCGACTCGGGCAACATATCTTTTAATTTCGGTAAAATCTCCAGACCGCTGACTTTCGGCATGACGACGTCGAGCAAAATGATATGCGGCCGCAATTTCAGCGCCATATCCAGCCCTGTCCCGCCGTCGGTGGCTTCGCCGACCACATTGTAGCCCTCGCTGCGCAACACCACCCGCAACACTTCGCGGGTAATATCATTGTCATCGATCAGCAAGATCGACACATTTTTATTCAACATTCTGCTTCCCCTTGTAACGCTCTACTGGCTCAATGCATTTGAGAGCAATTTTGCCGTAATATCAACGATCGGAATCACGCGTTCATAGGCCATGCGCGTCGGTCCGATGACGCCCAAGGTACCGACAATTTTGCCATTGACATCATAAGGTGCGGTCACGATGCTCATTTCTTCCAAAGGGACCAGTTGCGAATCGCCACCGATGAAAATCTGTACCCCGGTAGCCTTGCCTGAGACATCGAGTAATTGCATCAAACTGCTTTTTTGTTCAAACATATCAAACAGCTTGCGCAGCGAATGCATGTTCGATGACCAATCTTCAACATTGAGCAAATTGCGCTCGCCGGAAATCACCACTTCATCGCCCTGCTCTGCCAAGGCATCGCTGCCGGCTTCGACGGCCGCTTGCATCAGACGCGACATATCAGTCTGTATTTGACGCAATTCTTTATTAATCCGGTAACGCGCATCCTCAAAACTGAGGCCACCGAAATTTTGGTTCAGGTAATTGGCCGCATGCACCAACTGCGTCGGCGTGTAATCGGTATCGGTCAACAGCAGCCGATTATGCACTTCCCCGGCCGGTGCCACAACGACGAGCAAGATGCGTTTTTCTGATAAACGTAAAAACTCGACTTGCTGAAACACCGAAGCCACGCGCGGTGTCATGACCACGCCGGCAAAATGCGACAAAGACGATAAAATTTGCGCCGCATTGGCGATAATTTTTTGCGGCGGTTGCGTCAACAAGCCCGGTTGCAGGCGCGATTCCAAACCGACCTCGTCGATTTCTTGCACTGTCAATAATTCATCGACGAACATGCGATAACCGCGCGGCGTCGGCACCCGCCCGGCCGAGGTATGGGGGCTGGCGACAAAGCCCATCTCTTCGAGATCGGCCATGACATTGCGAATGGTCGCCGGCGACAATTCGAGTCCGGAAATTTTTGACAAAGCGCGTGAACCTACAGGCTGACCATCAGCGATGTAGCGTTCCACGAGGGCTTTCAAGAGGGTCTGAGCGCGAATATCAAGTTGCATGTTTTCATTCTATGCGAGCGCACGCACTCTGAACACAGGAAACTGCGTAAGATTTGCGGCAAAGATCAGAATAATTGGAGTAAGTCATATAAATCACGGCATTCCAGCTCGGGGCGAATCTGCGGATGGGCCCGCTCTTGAGACACGATGCCGCTGCGGTTCATCCAAGCCGCCGGCAATCCGGCACGCTGCGCGCCCTCAACGTCGAGTAGCAAATCATCACCAACATACAACACTTCGGCTGGTGCCAGGGCCAGCGCGGCACAGGCAGCATGGAAAATCCGTGCATCGGGTTTGGCGCAACCGAACTGATGCGCGGCCAAGGAAACTTGAAAATGCCGCGCCAAACCGATCGCCCGCAGATCGGCAAAGCCATTGGAAATAGTGCCGAGCTGGACGTGCCGGGCCAATTGCGTGAGCCCCGGCTCGACGTCAGCATACAAGCTGACCTGATTGCGCGCGTGCGCAAATACTGCCATCGCCGAGTCGGCCTTGGCCGCCACTTCACCATGTTCGACAAAAACTTGGCTCAATACGGTATGGCGCAAGGCCCATAAATCATAGCGAAAACGTGGATCGCTGGCGATCAAGCCTTGTCGCCTGGCGCGCAGCGCTTCGATGCTATAAGCCGCCGCCACGCTTGGCACATGGACTTGCATCCACTCATACAAGGCCGCTTCGGCGTGCAACAGCAGCGGCCGTACCGGCCACAAGGTGTCATCGAGATCGAGCAATACAGCTTTAATTTTCACAGAGGCCACTCAGTTCGTTCATTATTGCGCTAATTATGGTCTAATCTGGCTCATCATGTCACCACTCTTTCTCTATGACTGCACCGGCTAAAACCATCGCACTGGTTGGAAAATACAATGCTGCAGGCATCGCCGCCTCGGTCGGCGAACTCGCGCATTTTTTGCAAGCAGCCGGTCACCACGTGGTGCTCGAAACCGAAACTGCGCGTTATCCTGAGCTGGTCGGCCTGACGGCACGCTCGGTAGCCGACATCGGCAAGAGCTGTGACGCCGCCATCGTCGTCGGTGGTGACGGCACCATGCTCGGGATTGCGCGGCAACTGGCACCATATAAAGTCCCCTTGATAGGCATCAACCAAGGCCGGCTTGGCTTTATCACCGATATTCCGCTCGACCGCATGATGCCGGTGATTACAGAAATGCTGGCCGGGAAATTCGTCTCGGAACAGCGCAGTTTGCTGCAAGCAGTGGTAATGCGCGGCAGCGAGCAGATTTTCAGCGGTTCCGCCTTCAATGATATCGTCGTCGCCCGCGGTGCCGGTTCCGGCATGGTGGAACTACGCGTGGAAGTCGATGGTTTATTCATGTACAACCAACGCTCCGACGGTTTGATCGTCTCCACCCCAACCGGCTCGACCGCCTATGCCCTGTCCGCCGGCGGGCCGCTGTTACATCCTAGTTTGAACGGCATCGTGATGGTTCCGATCGCGCCGCATGCCTTATCGAATCGGCCGATTGTACTGCCCGACAGCAGCGAAGTAGTGATTGAAATCGTTGCCGGCCGCGATATCAGCGTCAATTTCGACATGCAAACCTTCGCCAGCCTGCTGCACCAAGACCGCATCATCGTACAACGCTCGCCGCATACCGTCACCTTCTTGCATCCGCAAGACTGGAACTATTACCATACGCTGCGTGAAAAACTGCACTGGAATGAATATCCGTCGGTCGAAGGCGCGCTCAATTAATCTGGTTTGCTGAAACTATGGCAGACTCTTACTTTCTTCCTTTACGGTCCTGCCACTATGCTGCGCACGCTTGCCATTCGTGATTTTGTGATTGTCGATACGCTGGAGCTTGAATTTTGTTCCGGCTTATCGGTGTTGACCGGTGAAACCGGGGCCGGCAAATCGATACTCATCGATGCCCTCAGCCTGGTACTCGGGGCCCGCGGCGACGCCAGCATGGTGCGTGAACATGCGGCCAAAGCCGATATCAGTGCCGAATTCTCGATCAGCAGTTGCGTCGCCGCGTGGTTGGCACTGCATGAATTGAACGACCCGGAAGAACACCTGATCTTACGCCGCACCATCGACAATGCCGGCCGCTCGAAAGCCTGGATCAACGGCATCACCGCCACCGCCGGCCAATTGCGCGAACTCGGTGACTTGCTCGTCGATATACACGGCCAACACGCGCATCAAGCCTTACTCAAAAGCGAAGCGCAACGCGTTTTGCTCGATACCCAAGGCGGCTTGCAGGACGCGACGGCTGAAGTGAGCGCGCGCTATCAAGCCTGGCGGGCCTTGAGCCGGCAGCGCAGCGAATTTGAAAACAATCAAAAAGACGTACGCCAAGAGCGCGAACGGCTGGAGTGGCAAGTCGGCGAACTCGATAAACTACAACTCAAAGCCGGCGAATGGGACAGCATCTGCCAAGAACACAGCCGCCTCGCGCATGCTGCCAGCCTGCTCGAAGGTGCCCAAGCCGCTGCGGAATTGATTGCCGAATCCGAGCATCCGCTGCTGTCGCAGCTCTCTGGCATTCAGCAACGCTTATTGAAATTACTCGATTACGACAGCGCCCTCAAACCGGTCACCGATGCACTCGAATCGGCCTGTATCAATCTGCAAGAAAGCACCTACGCGCTCAATGATTACCTGGCCCGCACCGAACTCGATCCGGCCCGTTTGCGTGTGGTCGAAGCCCGCGTCGAGACCATCCATTCGACGGCACGGCGTTTTCATGTCGCACCGGAAGCCTTGCATAGTGAATTAAGCAGCTTATCGGCCCAGTTACAGCAACTGGCCCATGCCAGCGATATGGCCACGCTCAAAGCCGAAGAAGAGCGCGCCGAGCAAGCCTATCTGCAAGTGGCCCGGCAATTGAGCGCGGCACGCCGCCAAGTAGCAGGCCAATTGGCTATCGCCGTGACGGCAGCGATGCAAGATCTCAGCATGAGCGGCGGCAGTTTCGCCATCGACCTGACGCCCTGCGCCGCCAGTGCCCACGGCTTGGAACAAATAGAATTTTTGGTCGCCGGTCATGCCGGCGTACCGGCGCGCGCCTTGGCCAAGGTCGCCTCGGGCGGTGAATTGGCACGCATTTCGCTGGCGATTTCCGTCATTACTTCGGCCGCCACCGCTACCCCGACACTGATTTTTGATGAAGTCGACAGCGGTATCGGCGGGGCCGTCGCCGAAGTCGTCGGCCGTTTGCTGCGCCGCCTGGGACAAGAGCGCCAAGTCTTATGCGTGACACACTTACCGCAAGTCGCCAGCCAAGCCAATCAGCACCTGCAAGTCAGCAAAGCCAGCCACGATGGGCGCACGGTTTCGCACATCATCGCGCTCGATAAAAAACAACGCGTGGAAGAAATCGCGCGCATGCTCGGCGGTGTGGAAATCACCGCCACCACCCGTAAACACGCACGCGAATTACTCGCTTCATAAAACAGTCACAGAACCTCCCTATGCGCTTTCTCAAAGAACCGGACTACTCCCACGGCAAAATCAGTAAAACTGCAGTTGTCCTGATCAATCTCGGCACGCCGGAAGCACCGACGCGCTCAGCCGTGCGGCGCTACTTAAAACAATTTCTGTGGGACCGCCGCGTGGTGGAAGTACCGCGAGCGATTTGGTGGCTGATATTGCACGGCGTGATCCTGCCATTTCGCTCCGGTGTCTCGGCAAAAAAATATGCCTCGATCTGGACCAAGGACGGTTCACCGCTGAAAGTGCATACCGAAAAACAAGCCCTGCTGCTCAAGGGTTATCTGGGCGAACGCGGGCATGAGGTGCAGGTCAGTTATGCCATGCGCTACGGTACGCCATCGATTCCCTCGGTGCTGCAAAAATTAAAAGCCGAGGGCTATGAGCGCATCTTAATTCTGTCTGCCTATCCCCAATATTCGGCCACCACCACGGCAGCCAATTTTGATGCGGTGTTCGAACACTATCAACAAGTCAGAAATATCCCGGAATTACGTCTGGTAAAAAATTACCACGATCACGATGCCTACATCGATGCCTTAAAGCAGTCGGTCTTGCAGCACTGGCAAAGCCACGGTCGCCCGGAAAAACTGGTGATGAGTTTCCATGGCTTGCCGAAAGCCTTTCTGATGCGCGGCGACCCTTACCATTGTGAATGCTATAAAACGGCGCGACTGCTGGCCGAACAACTGGGTTTAAACAAAGATCAGTACATGGTGACGTTTCAATCGCGTTTAGGTCGGGCCGAATGGCTGCAACCATATACGGCACCGAGCGTCGTTCAACTCGCGCGCGACGGCGTCAAACGCATAGACGTGATTTGCCCCGGCTTCATCGCCGATTGCCTGGAAACTTTGGAAGAGATCGCCATGGAAGTGCGTGCCGATTTTCTGCTCGCAGGTGGCAAGGAATTCAATTACATCCCCTGCCTCAATGAATCACCGGTGTGGCTGCGCGCACTCGCCGAAATTGCCGAACAACACTTGATAGGCTGGCCAACCATGCTGCCAGTGAGTTTGCGCGATAAGCAAAAGCAACAAGCCTTAACCAGTCGCTCCGAAGCCAAGCGCCTCGGTGCGGAACGCTAAGCGCGGCAAGCGATGCGCACCACGTATTTTATCGGCGACATTCAAGGCTGCGGCGACCAATTGGAACAATTGCTGGCCTTGCTGGAACAACGCAGCAAGGACAATTTCTATTTGTTTGCCGGCGATTTGGTCAACCGCGGCCCCAAGTCCTTGTCCACCCTGCGCTTAATTCGCCAGTTACAACAAAGCGGCCGGGCCGACAGCGTGCTCGGCAATCACGATATGCATTTACTGGCGGTGTCCGAAGGCATACGCGCGCCGCATCGCAAAGACACCCTGAACGAGATCTTGCAAGCGCCGGACCGGGACGAATTATTAATTTGGTTACGCCAACGACCGTTGGCGATCTGGCACGAACAACACTTACTGGTGCATGCCGGTATTTTGCCAGCCTGGAGCGTCGCCGATGCCATGCAATACGCACAAGAAATCGAAACCATGTTGCGCAGTGAGCAATGGCTGAGTTTTTTAAGCGATATGTATGGCGATCAGCCCGAGCGCTGGGATCCGCAATTACGCGGCCATGCACGCCTGCGCTGCCTGCTCAATGTCTTTACACGCATGCGCTTTTGTCGTGCCGATGGTGAGATGGAGTTTGCCAGCAAAGATGGCCAAGCCACCGCACCGGCCGGTTTCCTTCCTTGGTTTGAACACACCGGTGCCAGTGCCGACGCCACGCGCGTGTTCGGTCATTGGTCCACCTTAGGCTTACTCAATCGCCCCGAGCTGATCAGCCTCGATACCGGCTGCGTTTGGGGCGGACAATTGAGCGCAGTGTGCTTGCAAGACCGCAGCGTGACCCAGATCAGTTGCCCGCAGCAGCAAAGCCCGACTTGAAAGCACCACGTTGTCATTCTGAAACTATTCAAGCAGCAAACGAATGTAGACTATCTGTAACTATTCGGCGCGACGCTTATATTGAATATATAAACAACATTTTTCTCTGTTAGCTGTAAAAAGTTGTCAAAAATCTTTAAATTCCAAGCAATGATCATTGCCGCCAAAGCAGATATGCCTATACTGCTAGGCCAAAGTAAGTAATGGCATTGATTTAACATTGTGCAAATTTAAGGAAATAACAAATGGATCCGAATGAACTGCTTCCGGCCGCACGCAAGGAGTTTCTCAGGTCCTTTATCCGTGTCTTAGGCCCGACTCTGGCCGATGCCAGTGCGGCAATGTTCAACATGGCGGAAGCGGCGTATAACCCGCTCGAGCAAGGGCAATATTTACATGCCGGCGCGATGCTGCGGCGCGCCACCGAAGTCGAACAAAGCATGCGCGAACATTTGGAAACCTTGCTCACTCGCAGTTTTCAAACTACCTACAACAGCTTCCGTCCGGCTTCGGTTCTCAACATGTCCGGCGGCAGCCTGTCTTTGGTCGATTCCAGCGCGCTCGAAAGCGAGCTGATGCTCAAGGAAATCACGGCCAGTTTTCGTACCGAAGCCGAGGAGCAGATTCGCGACCTCAATATTCGCGTCGCCCTGCTATTCAAGCAAGAACATATCCGTGAGCGTGAAAATCCGTTTCGTCCCTATCTGATCGCCCGCAGTATCGCACTGGCAGTCGATGCCTATGGCCTGGAAGCGCCCTTGGCCATGCGTCTGACGAACCAGCTCGCGGCGAGTTTGGCAGCGCGTGTCGGCAGCATTTACGACAGCGTCAACAGCTATCTGGCCGAACAAGGCGTGGCGGCCGAATTGCAATTCAAATTAAAACGCCAGACCAGCGAGCCAACACCGCAAGCAGCAGCAGCCGAGGCGGCGAAAGAAAATCAAGACTATGTTGAAATCGGCGGCCAGCGCTATGACACCAGCCGACGCGACATCTCGCATGACCGCACACCGGGTAAGCTGGAGCAATTATTCCATTCGGTGCGCACCCTGGCGGCCGGCTTGGGACGCAGCGGTGGCAGTGCCGGCAGCGGGTCCGAGCAAGGCGCAGCACGCCATGCCAGCCGCGGCGGCACCGGCGTCATGACGCATTTCGACAGCGCCCGGCAAGCCGAATCAGGCGCTGCTGAAGAAGCCGGCGTACCAGAATTTGCCACGCAAGATGAGCCAGCCTTCAAATGGTTGGGATCAAACCAATTGGTCGGTACCACCCTGCGCAGTTTTTTTGATGGCAGCCAAGCCACACAGGCCAGCCCGAGCTACGCTAGCCACGCTTACGGTGCCGCCGCCAACCAAGCCGCCAGCGCGCCGGATGATACGGCAATCGCAGGCAGCAATGCCGAAGCGCGCCAAGATGGCAGCACGGAAGAAAGCAGCGCCAATGAACCCAGCAGTTCGCGCACGGCCATCATCGCCACGGTCCATCAGTTACAAAAGAGTTTTACCGCCCCGGTCGAACAGATGTTCGACAATTTCGGCAGCATCCGTAATTTAATTCTCGAACAACGCAATCATCTCAATGCCTTGACCGCAGATGTCGATGAACAAATGACCATCGATGTGGTGGCGATGTTATTTGAATTTATTCTCAGCGACCCGCAAGTGCCGGCGGAAATTCGCGCACAACTCGGACGTTTACAATTTCTGGTACTGAAAGTGGCTTTGCGCGACCCGACTTTGTTGACGCAAAAAGGCCATCCGGCGCGCATGTTGATCAATCGGGTCGGCTCGATCTCGCTGGGGCTCAAGCAAATCGATCCGACCGGCGTACATATCGCCACTGAAATCAGCCGTATCGTTGCCACCCTACTCGACGATGACAGCGAGAATGCGCAATTATTTACCCGCATGCTCGATGAATTCGATGCCTTCATCGCCAAAGAATTACGTGGCAGCGACACGCAGATCAACGCTACCGTGGTGGCCGTCGAAGAGGTACAAAACCGCACGCTGCGCTTGGTTCACATCAGCGCGCAATTGCACGAAGCTTTACAAAAACTCAGCATCGATCCTTATCTGCGCGAATTTTTGCAATCGGTTTGGGTGCGCGCGATCGAGTTTGGCGAACACCAAGAAGCGCGCCGTGGCCGCCGTTATCGCCTGCTGGTGCCGGACTTATTGTGGAGCATCGTGGCGAAGAGCCAGCCCGAAGACCGCACACAATTATTCGCCCTCTTGCCGATTATTCTCAACACCTTGCGCGAAGCGCTAGGTGAAATCGCTTACGACCCGGTACGACAGAAAAATTTGCTCGACTGGTTAGTTGATGCCCACACCACCGCGCTGCGCGTGGCCAGCAGCATGCCGGCCGGCCGCGGTCTGAGTCTGCCGGCGATCCACGAGCATTTTTTCAGTTTCGTCTATCCGAGCACCGATTCTCCAGAGCAGTTACAACAAGAACAAGATGCGCCGGAAACCCAACGCATTCTGGCCCAAGCAATTCGCGATCTCGACCTCAAGGTCGACATGCTCGATCAACTGCTCGATGCCGAACTCGGCGATGAATCGGCTGCCATGGCATTGCCACTACCACTGGATATAAGTACTGAAATGATACGCGAACGTTTGCGCAGCGGTGTCAGCCTGGAAGTTAAACTGGGGCTCAAACCGAGTACAGGCACCCTCAATTGGGTCGATCCCAAGCTCAACAATCTGGTGCTCAGCCTGGAAGGCAATGAGCAACCGGCAATCGTCAGCGTACGCATGTTCCGCCGCATGATCGCCCATGGTCGTGTGCGTTTTCTCGAAGCCGAGCCGCTGTTTGAGCGCGCCGTGCAAGCCTTGCTGACCTCAGCCGATGCGCTCGACCAGCCCTTGGCGGCCTGATTCTGTGTCGCTCAACTCTTGAGCATAGCTGCACGGCGTTTCATCGCTGCTCATCACCAACTGCTGCAAAATCGCCGCCCTGGTTTGCGCAGCAATCTCGCGCCGATGCGCACCGGTAGTCACAATCGCTGGCAAGCGCACCAATTCTGCCGTCATGCGCGGCGCTTTCAAAATGATTTGCAAGCTCTCGACGAAACTCATCTCGCCGATGAAATCAGCCGCCGTATGCAAGCGCCCTTGCGCGTCAACATAGCGTACGACCAAAGGCTGTATCGGCACTTGCGCGACGATTGCCGCTTCGAATAAATTGGCATGGAAGGGCAATAACATGCCCTGGGCGGCGGTGGTGCCTTCAGGGAAAAAAGCGATGCGCTTACCCTCATTGATTTGATCGACCAAGCCCTGATAAATCCGCCGCACCTCGCGCTGTTTGCCGCGCACTAAAAAAATCGTCCCGGCTTGTGCCGACAACCAGCCTATCACCGGCCACTGGCGAATATCGGCTTTGGCGACGAAGTGACAGGGATGCAGGGTATTGATGACGAAAATATCGAGCCAGGAAACATGGTTCGATACAACGATAGCTTGCGGGCCGATTTGGCCGCCACTGGCGTCGGCAAACTTCACGTCCACCGCACAGATCGTCAACAATTGCAGCGACCAGCGCCGTATCAATTGTTCGCGGCTAGCCGCGGAGGCAAACGGAAACACACACGAGCAAATCAACAAGCCTGTGCTGACGTGGAGGAAAATTCGAAACAAGTGCCAAACTATCATGCCAGATCCGCCAGATACGCCGTCGGCGTATCGATATTGTGATTATTCTTGCGGCCGACCGCACTGCGGTCGGCCAGCTGTTGTCATGCTGCCGGAGTCGTTCCGGTCGCTTCATAGGCGATCTGTCCGGCCACCATGGTCAGCTTGACCACGCCGGGCAATTCATAGCCGAGGAAAAGCGTATGCTTACCTTGGCTCAGCAGGGTCTTGGCCGATACCGTCCAGCGTTCATCGGCGGCAAAGACACAAACATCGGCGACGCTGCCAACCGTCAGCGTACCCGCTGCCAAGCCGGCCACGCGCGCGGCATGCGCGCTGATTTTAGCGATTGCCTGTGCCAGCGAGACTTCGCCGCGGCTGTCTTCGGCCCATTTCAAGGCCAGCGACAGCAAGAGTTCCAGACCGGTGGCACCGGGTGAGGCTTCGGCGAAGGGCAGTAATTTTTCATCATCGTCGACCGGGGTATGATCCGAGCAAATCGCATCGATGGTGCCATCGGCCAGAGCGGCTTGAATCGCACTGCGATCACGCCCGCTGCGCAAGGGCGGCGTGAGGCGGGCATTGGAATCGAAGTAGCCGATGTCGGTATCGGTTAAATGCACGTGATGGGCACCGACATCACAACTGAGCGGCAGACCTTCGGCTTTCGCCTGTTTGATCAAAGTCAGTCCGGCCGCCGAAGAAATGCGGCAGACATGGACGCGTGCGCCGGTGGCACGCATGAGTTCAAACAGCGTGTGCAGCGCAATCGTTTCTGCCATCACCGGCACACCCGATAAACCCATACGCGAAGCCAAGGGCCCGCTGTGGGCCACACCACCTTGGCCGATGTAGGCATCCTGCGGCCGCAACCAGACCGTATACCCGAAAGTGGCGGCATATTGCAAGGCACGCTGCAGGGTATTGGTGTCGACGATGCTTACTTCGGCTTGCGAAAAGCCGATGCAGCCGGCATCGGTCAGCGCCACCATTTCGGTCAGGGCCTGACCACGCAAGCCTACCGTTAAGGCACCGAGCGGATAGACATGGGCTTTCTGGTGAGAACGCGCTCTTTGTTTGAGCATTTCCACCAAACCGGCTTCATCGAGTACCGGGTCGGTATCGGGTGGACACACCAAGCTGGTCACACCACCGCGCATAGCCGCTTTCAATTCCGATTCCAGCGTCGCCTTGTATTCAAAGCCCGGTTCGCGCAAGCGCGCGCTGAGGTCGACCAAGCCGGGTGCGACCACTAAGCCGGTCGCATCGATAATGCGGTCGGCCACGAAACCGGCCGGCGCCACACCGATTGCAGCGATCTGGCCGGCGCGGATGAAGACGTCATGCAGACCATCGATGGCATTGGCCGTATCAATCACACGGCCATTTTTTATTTGTATTTGCATGTCTGTATCCTCAGGCCTCGCCGCCGCTATTGCCGGCCACGATACTCATGACGGCCATGCGTACCGCAATGCCGAAAGTCACTTGTGGCAAAATCACCGCTTGCGGACCATCCGCCACGGCTGAATCAATTTCCACGCCGCGGTTCATCGGCCCCGGGTGCATGACAATCGCATCCGGATGGGCCAGTGCCAAACGTTCCGGCGTGAGGCCGTAGCTTTTGAAATATTCCTGCGCCGACGGCAGCAAGGCCCCGCTCATACGCTCATTTTGCAGGCGTAACATGATGATCACGTCGACGCCCTTCAAACCTTCATTCATATCCGAAAACACGCGCACGCCCATCTGTTCCAAACCGCCCGGGACCAGAGTGCGCGGGGCAATCACGCGCACTTCCGGCACACCGATGGTGGTCAAGGCATGGATGTCGGAGCGCGCCACGCGGCTGTGCAAGACATCGCCGACGATGGCAACGGTCAGATTGCTGAAATCTTTTTTGTAATGCCGAATCGTGTACATGTCGAGCAAACCCTGGGTAGGGTGAGCATGGCGGCCATCACCGGCATTGACCACATGAACGTGGTGCTGGCGCGTATCATTGAGATGCTTGGCAATCAAAAACGGCGCACCCGAAGTGGCATGACGCACCACAAACATGTCAGCATGCATGGCAGCCAAGTTATCGATGGTATCGAGCAGGGACTCGCCCTTGCTGGCACTGGAAGCGGCAATATTGAGATTGATTACGTCGGCCGACAAACGCTTGGACGCGATTTCGAAGGTGGTACGGGTGCGGGTGGAATTTTCAAAAAACAAATTGAAAACACTTTTTCCGCGCAACAAAGGCAGCTTTTTCACTTCGCGGTCGCTGACGCTGACGAAGGAAGAAGCGGTATCGAGGATGTGATGAATAATGGACTTCGGTAAACCTTCTATCGTCAGCAAATGCTGGAGTTCGCCGTGTTTATTGAGCTGGGGATTATGCATGGTCGATGGAAAAACTCAGTGTGCCGTCTTCTGCACGTTGCAGATTGATAGAGACAGCGGGTTCAAAATTGGCGATATGCGCAACAAAATCAGCCGCCACCGGTAATTCGCGTCCGCCCCGATCGACCAAGGCCGCCAGCAAGATGCGCGCCGGCCGACCATAGTCGAACAATTCATTGATGGCCGCGCGCGTGGTGCGGCCGGTATAGAGCACATCATCGACCAGCAAGATCTCGGCACCATTGACATCAAACGGTATCTGGCTAGGCTTGACCGCGGCATGCAAGCCTTTGGCGGCATAATCATCGCGATAAAACGAGACATCGATCAGGCCGGCAGCCGCTTCGAGACCAAGGTCGGCTACCAAGCGCGCGGCAATCCATGCCCCGCCGGAATAAATGCCGACCACTGCCAGCGCTTGTCCGGCTGCCGCACGCGCTTGCGCATACGGTCGGATTTGATTCAACAGGCTTTGATACAAGGCTTCTGCATCAAGCAAGGGGGTAAAGGCCGTCATCATATTTCCCTGTGCACTGGCGGCACGGTTAGCTCGCATCCCGCTGGAGACGACAAGTTAATGTTCATCAAAATATTGTTGCAATATTAAGGCTGCCGCCTGATCGTCAATCCGCTCACCGCGCCCAGCCTTGAGCACGGCCGAAGAATAACGCTCATCGACCAAGACGGTGGCGACCTCAAAACGTCCCTGCAATTGTTGAGCAAAACGCGTACAGCGTTGCGTCATCGCATGCGCCGCACCATCGGGTTGCAGCGGCAAGCCGACCACGCACAGTGCCGGTTGCCATTGCTTGATCAAGCTGGCCAGCTCGGCAAACTTGGCGTCATTCGTGGCGGCAGAAATAATCTGTAGCGGCGTCGCTTGGCGCAACACACTGTTGCCGACTGCGACACCGATTCTTTGCAAACCGAAATCAAACGCGAGCACGACCCCGACTGGCATGGCAGCGCTGCTCATCAGGCGTGCCCAGCGACGGCAGCCAGCATCAACGGGTCGATGCCGAGTAATTTGATGGCGGCATGCAGACGTTGCTCAAGTGATAAAGAAAATAACACCTCGGTATCAGCCGCCACAGTCAACCATTGGTTGCTCAGGATTTCTTGCTCCAACTGACCGGCACCCCAGCCGGCATAGCCTACGCTCATGAGTACCTGTTCCGGGCCATCGCCGGCAGCGATGGCTTCGAGCACATCGCGCGAGGTGGTAAAGGCAATATCGTCGGTCACCTTCAGCGAGGAACTGTATTCCCCTACGGGTGAATGCAAGACAAAACCACGATCGTCTTGCACCGGTCCGCCGAACAATACCAAATGCGCGCGCATCGGGTGCGAGTCGGGGATATTTTCGAGTTTCAGCTCGATGCGTTCAAATAAGTCGGCCACCGTCATATCGGTCGCGCGATTGACCACCATGCCCATGGCACCGCGGGGAGTATGCTCACACAGGTAAATCACGCTGCCACCGAAGACAGGGTCGTGCATTGCCGGCATGGAAATAAGGAAATGATTCGTCAGATTCAATTCTGTCGTTATCAATGTACTATCAATGCTATCGCCGGCACGCTCTGCTGCGGCCATAGCGCTGACAGACTTGTCATTATACAAGTCGGAGTGGGGTGTTTTTATTTGCTTCGCCATGCTGACATTCTAGCAGTTTTAACGGCTTTTTTCGATGTGTGCTATGGTGCAAGACTGACCTTTTTCGACTTTCACGACGTTTTTCATGCCCTCAACTAGCCCTTTATTCGACCACGCGCTGGTCTGGTTTCGCCGCGATTTGCGCGATTTCGACCATGCCGCCCTCTACCACGCACTGCGCCAAAGCAAAGCAGTCACCGGCGTCTTCATTTTTGACCAGCGCATCTTAGCCGCACTGCCACAGAACGACCGCCGACTGGCCTTCATTCATGACAGCGTGCGCGCCCTCCAAGCGGCGCTGGCCGCGGCCGGCGGCACGCTGTTGGTGCGCTATGGCGACCCGGTCAGCGAGATCACGGCACTGGCCAAACAACTGCAGTGCCAAGCGGTATACGTCAATCATGATTATGAACCGAGCGCCAAGGCGCGCGATACGGCCGTGGCAGCAGCGTTAGCGCAGCAAGCCTGCGCCTTGTTCAGTTTCAAAGACCAGGTCATCTTTGAAAAAGAGGAAGTACGCTCGCTGGCCGGCACCCCTTTTTCGGTGTTCACACCGTATAAAAACGCTTGGCTGAAAAAATTACACGGGCATCAACAAGATTTTTATACCCAGCCGTATCGCGTCGACCGCTATGCCCAGCACTATGCACCCGCGCTAATGCCGGATTTAGCAGCGCTGCCTGGCTTGGCAGAAATGGGCTTTGCCGAAGCACAGAGTCCCAGCGGCATACCAAGCGGCATGCAGGGCGGGGCTCAGTTGCTCGAAGATTTTTTACCACGTTTGGCACGCTACGACCAAACGCGTAATTTTCCAGCTATCAAAGGACCCTCGTATTTATCGATGCATTTACGCTTCGGTACGGTATCGATACGCCATTTGGTCCGCACGGCGGTTGAGGCAGTCCGGCGCGGCAGCAATACCGGTGCCGAAGTTTGGCTGTCGGAATTGATCTGGCGCGATTTTTATTTCATGATTCTCGATCATCACCCACACGTCTGCGAACGCGCCTTCAAACCGGCTTATGAGGCCATCGTATGGGAACAAGGCCCACTGGCTGACACGCTGTTTCAAGCTTGGTGCGAAGGAAAAACCGGCTACCCGCTGGTCGATGCCGCCATGCTGCAACTCAATCAAACCGGTTACATGCATAACCGCTTGCGCATGGTGACGGCATGCTTTCTGATCAAAGATCTCGGCATAGACTGGCGCCGCGGCGAAGCTTATTTCGCCTTGCATTTGAATGACTTCGATTTGTCGGCCAATAATGGCGGCTGGCAATGGGCGGCCTCAACCGGTTGCGATGCGCAACCGTATTTCCGTATTTTCAATCCCATCATGCAATCGGAAAAATTCGATGCCGATGGTAAATTCATCGCGCGCTACCTGCCGCACTTAGCCGGACTGGATAAACGCAGCATCCACGCGCCGTGGAAAGCCGCGCCTTTACTGTTGCAACAAGCCGGCGTGCGGCTAGGCGACAACTACCCTTACCCGGTGGTCGAACACGATGCGGCGCGCCACGCAACTTTAGCGCGTTATGCTGTGGTGAAGCAAGCGGGTGTGCCTGAACTGGACTGATGCCTTGGGCTTGGCGATGGCGGCAAAAATTTGATTGTTTGTCGATGGTAAGCCGCCGCGCTGATTTTTCGCGCGCTTGCAACAAGTCAGCATCATTACCCCAATCGCCAACAAGGCCATTCCTGCGCGCTTGTGGCCGGAATCCAGCGACGTTCGTGCTTAACTGAAAATGCCAGAAATGATGCTGTTTTCAGTGCTGAAAACGACACTAGGTTCCCGCCAAAGGTATGCGGTGTGGTAGATGTAAAAAATGTCCGTCCGACGTTTGCGACAGCCTCTGAAGTGCGGGGTTTCAAACCCTGGGGAAGCGCAGATTCTTAAAAAAAGGCCAGCAAAAATTTCTGCTGGCCCTTCTTTTTTTTTCACGCAACAAGCCGAAAATCTCGACCGTCTCAGCCCATCATTAACGGTTCTCACCGATGAAGCCAACGATGGCCTCAAGCAAATCATCTTCGCGGTAAGGCTTACCGAAATATTCATTGACCCCAAGTTCACGCGCATAGTTGCGATGCTTGTCGGCTGTGCGCGAAGTGATCATGATGATGGGAATGTGGGCGGTACGCGCATCGCTGCGCACATTGCGCGTCAGATCGAAGCCATCCATACGCGGCATTTCAATATCGACCAGCATCACGTCGGGGGTAATCGATTGCAACTGTTCAAGCGCATCAATACCGTCTTTCGCCAAGATTACTTGATAGCCTTCGCGCGCCAGCAAGCGCTGAGTGACGCGTCGCACCGTCAGCGAATCATCGACCACCATCACCGTATGTTGGGTACGTAAGCCTTGCACCGGTTCGGCCGGCAACTGTGGTGAATGTTCTTGCAAATCGGCAACGGCACCCATTTCATGTCCAAGCTGTGGCAGGCGCAATTGTTCAGCTTCCCATTTTTGCGCCAGCGGTACCGGATTGATGATCAGTACGATGTCACCGGAACCGAGCACGGTGGCACCGGCTACGCCGGGCATACGGGCCAGTTGCGGTCCGATGTTTTTTACCACCACCTCACGATTACCGACGATATCGTCAACGTGGATGGCGACCCGCTCGGTACCGTTTTTCATGATTAACAGCGGCGAATACTGCTGTGCCAACGGCACGGCATCGCGCTGGCCTAACAAGGCCGATAAATAATGCATGGGCACGCGCTGATTTTGCCACTGCACCGAGCGCTCATTATAAGCCGTCGCCAGTGCATGGGCTTTCAACTGCTGCACTTGTTCCACCAAGACTGATGGCACGGCGAAGGTACGGCCGCCGGAACTGAGCAGTACCACTTGGGTCACCGCCAGTGTCAATGGTAAGCGTATCGTGAATTCGGCACCGCTGCCGGCCACGCTGGCGACTTCCACCCGACCGCCGAGCGAGGCCGCTTCGGAACGGACCACGTCCATCCCAACGCCGCGCCCAGCCAGTTCGGTGACTTCGACTGCGGTGGAAAAACCGGGCTCGAAAATCAAACTGGCCATGTCGGAGTCGGCTAACTGTTCATCCAATCCGAGCAAGCCGAGCTTGTGCGCCTTATCGCGGATGTCGTCGAGATTCAAACCCTGGCCGTCATCCTTGAAGCGGATCACCACTTCATTGCCTTCCTGCCGCACTTCTATCTGTAATTCGCCGGTCTCATCCTTGCCATGATCGCGCCGCACTTGGCGTGATTCAATGCCATGGACAATTGCATTGCGCAGTAAATGTTCGAATGGTCCGACCATTTTTTCCAACACACCACGATCCATTTCGACGTTACCACCGCGAATATCGAGATTGACGCGCTTATCGATTTCTTTGGCAGTCTGGCGCGTGACGCGATACAAACGCTCTGTCACGCTGGCGAAAGGAATCATACGAACCCGCATCAAATCCTGTTGCAGTTCGCGGGTCAAGCGTGCTTGCACATGTAAATTGCCGGACGCGCCGTCGATGGTGCGGGTCAGATTGGTCTGCACGGTGGCGACGTCGCTGACGCTTTCGGCCATCATACGCGTCAATTCCTGCAAGCGCGTAAAGCGGTCAAATTCCAGCGGATCGAATTCACGATCGGCCGAATGCGCCATGCGTGAGGTGATCTGGGTTTCGGCTTGAATTTCGACTTCGCGCAATTGGGCGCGCAAGCGGCTGACGTTTTCCGTCAATTCGCTTAAAGAACTGCGCAAGGTGCCGACTTCATTCTCCAAGCGCGAACGTGAAATCGACACTTCACCAGCTTGATTGACCAAACGATCGAGTACATCGGCGCGCACCCGCACCAAAGTCACCGGTGCCGCCGGTGCCGCGGCTGCGCGCGCCGCGACCGCATGGAGCGGCGTCGCAAACGGCTGCACTACGCCACTCGGCAGGCTGGTCGGCACAGCGACAGGCTCGCTGACGGCCGCGACCTGGGCTTCTTGAAATTGGTCGAGCTCTTGCGCAGCCGTCAATACTTCGGGTAAGCCATCGTCGGCATACACTTCCGGGTGTTGCAAGCGATCGAACAATTGCATGCTCAAATCATGACGCGTCAACAAATCTTCGAGCAAAGGTCCACGTGCCGGAGCAGGGACGAGCATCAGATTTTCGATCCGTGTTTCCATGTCATGGATATGCTGTCCGAGTGCCATGGCACCGGCCATACGGGCACTACCTTTCATGGTGTGCATGAGCCGGGCGATCGCCTGCAAAGTGGCGGCATCATCGGGCTGCTCTTGCGAGCGGCGCAATAATTGCTCAATCATAGGCAAGAGATCGAGGCCTTCTTCGATAAACACCGGCAGTAAATCGAGATCGAGATCGTCCTTGATTTGCAAGGCCGAATCAGTCAGCTGCGCCGTGCTTGCCGGCGCATCGAACGCAGCAGCATGTCGTCCCTCAGGCAACGCTGCGACCAGTTCAGCGGCGCCAGCCACCCCGGCCAAATCGGCCAGGTCGAGTTTTTCATTGGTCGAGGTAATGAATTCTTCATCGGCACCGGCAGCGGAACGGGCGATCACGTCGGCCAGTAAGATCTCGAGTTGGTGCACCCGTTCGCTGGCAAATTCAGCAATTTCTGACAAGGCAAATTTCTGCAACATGTTGCGCGCGGTGTCTAAGGCCAGCTCGAGTAAATCATATTCACTCACCAACAACTCCACCGGATGGCGCTCCAGTCTTTGCAATACCATTTCCAAACTGTGGGCCAATTCTTGCAGCGGCTTGAGACCGACGGTGGCGGAACTGCCGGCTAAAGTATGGCTGGCATGGATCGCATGGGTGGTGACATGCCGATACGGTTCATGCCGCCATTCGGCGAAATCTTGCGACAGAAAACGCACGATTTCATCGGTCTCTGCCATATAAATTGAATACAGCGGCAGGCTGATTTCGAGCTCACCGATACGCTTGATATTGTCATCGAGACCAACGGCTGCGCGGCTTTGCTCGGGAAAACCGATGATTTGGGCACTGCTTGAGGCGGCAATGGATTCCGGCAGCACGCTTTCGAGCGGCGCAGCTTCGACGGTTTCTTCGGCCACTGCGGCTTCGGCTACGGCCGCTTCGATCTCTGCTTCTGCTGCCACTGCTGGTTGGTTCACTGTTTCTGCGCCGATGAACTCATCGGCCAGATCGGCTTCGGCTACGCTGGCGGCAGCGAGCTCGCTGGCCATCGCCGGTTCCAACTCGGTCACCAGCGAACTGGCCAACCAATCTTCCAGACTAGGCGTCGGCGACAGATCGAGCAGCGGCTCTGGTATCGGCGTGAGTTCACTCTGCGGCTCGGCCAGCGCCGCCAAGGTGGCGCTGGCAGTCTGCTGCGCGACATCGCTGGCCAGCAGTGCTTCAAAATCATCGGCGTCGGCGTCGGCCTCTGCTGGTACGGGTAAATCGAGCAGCAGCAATTCGTCGAGATCATCCGCCTTCGCGACAGTCGGCTCTTCGATCGCCGCCACCGCAGGCAGTGCCTCTGCTACTGGCGTAATTTCGGCAATCTCGGCCAGCTCGGCAATCTCACTATGCTCCGCCGGCAAGCCGGCTTGTAATCGCTCGGCAGCGGCAATCAGGGCCGCGCCATCGCGTGAGGAGTAAGCGCTTTGTTTGAGTTCGGCCACCCAGCGCGTCATTTCCAGCGCACTGTGTTCGAGCAAAGTATACAAAGCATCGCTGCCACTACGCGACTCCGACAACCACAGATTCATGACTTGCTCAACGCTCCACGCTGCCGCACCGAACACCGGCAAACCGACCATGCGGCTGCTGCCTTTCAAGGTGTGGAACGAGCGCCGCAAGCTGGTCAGATAGGCTTGGTTGTCGATGTCCTTGCGCGCGCTCGGCAACGTAAGTTCAACGAATTCCAGCACTTCTTCGGCTTCGGTGAGAAAAATATCGAGTAATTCGGCATCGACGGCGGCTTCGCTGTTCGGCAATACTACCGCCAGCAAAGGCTGGGATTCCGGATTAGCGATCGTCGCTGTCACGATGTCTTGCAAGTCGGCGGCTGAGTGTGGCTGGCCGGCTTGGCCGAGCAAATCGATGGCGGTGGCAGCACGTTCGCTGGCATCGGCATCGTCGAGCACATGGGCGACCGCGCGTTCGGATTCGAGCGAATCGATCAATTGCGTATGCAAGCTTTGGTCATCGGGATGGGCCGCCAGCGATACCGCCAAACGCGCCGATTCCTGCTGCTGCTGGGTCAATTCTTGTTCCGCCGTCGCCGCCGCCGGCAAGGCCGTCGTCAGTTCGAGTCCATTCGCTGGCAGTAATGCCTTGTTCGCCACCGCCTCGAGCAAGTTGGAACGGAACACTCCAGCCTCGGTATCAAAGCTGAATTTTTTCTTGGCCGTCTCGGGTTGCGACTGCAGAGTTTCGATGAAAAAACTCAGGGCACCGATATTTTGTGCCACCGTTTGATGCGTCTGGGCTTGGCCAGCGCGCTCCTCGGGGGCGGCGGCGGCCAATCCGGCGATCAATTGACGGGTATGTTCCACCGCTTGCATGGCGACATCTTGATCGAGCATCGCCAGCGCACCGCCGACTTGATGCAAGATGCTGTCGACCGAGCTCAGCGTGGCGGTCTGGCTAGTGTCGCGGAAGTAATCGTCGAGGATCTTTTCAACCTGGCGCAAGCTGGTTTGCATTTCACCGACCAACACCCCCATGGTTTGACGCTGCTGCGCTTCGCGTGAAATTTCGCCCATCCATGGCGCTTGTGAAGCCGGTTCATCACCCGATACCACCGACAACAAACGCGCCGTAATTTCGTCGGCACGCTCAGAAAAATGCGCCGGCAAGCGCGTAATTTGGTCCAATGCCGTTTCGATGAATAACAGGCTGGTGGCCAATTCCAAACCGAGTTTGCTGCTTTCGGCAGTGTGCGCGACATGGCGTGCGATGCCGCTCAATTCACGCAGCAGCTTGGCCAAGGCTGGGGCATTGAGCTGGCCACTGGTTTCGGCCAAGTCTTTCATTTTTTGCGAAAATTTGTCGGCCAGCGTGGTCTCACCATTGGCGATACGGCCCCACAAATTTTTCACCGTAGTCAATTGTTCTTTCGCCGTACTGAGTACGCCGGCGGCAATCTGACCGTAATTTTTTTGATTGTAATCGAGCGGCACTTGGTTGGCCAGCGAGTAGGCCTGGCGTATGCTGGCTACGAATGGTGAAGGTTCACTGACCTGTGCCAAGAAAAACAAGGCATCTCTGAGCAAGCGCTCCGGAATCGCCTGCACACCATCGAGCAAACGGCGAATTTGCAGGTTGATGCGACCGAAAATTTGTTTCACGTATTGCTGGTTTTCTATCCCACCCTGCGCCACCGCTTCGGCAAACGCCGACATCACCACCCAAAAGGCTTTGGCTTGTGGGTTACTCTGCATTTGCTCGATTTCTTTGAGCACGATGCGAATCGCTGCGGCCGCTTCTTGCTGTTGCGCCAGTTCTTTACTGGTCAGCAGTGTTAACAGTGCTTTTTCAAAACGTCCGCGCAAGCCGGTGTAATCGGCCGGTGCGCTTTGCAGCGTGACGGTCAGTTCCGGAATTTTTTCGCGCATCGATAAGGCAGGGAAAAACAGATCGGCCGGGTGAATCCGGTCGGCACCTTTGAGTTCCAACAGCGCGCGGTAATACGGAAACAAGCGCACCGGCTGATGTGCCGCGCCCGACAACAGATCTTCCAGATAACGCAAGACCGCATGGAAAGCATCGAGAATCACCTCAACATGCTCGGCACGCATTTCCAACTGTTCCATTTGCAAACGATCGATCACATCTTCTATCGTTTCCGTCACCATAGAGACACCGTCGATATCGACGATTTGCAAAGCACCGTGCGCTTGATGCAAGTAACTTTTGGCGTGCAACAGCGAAGTCGAGCGACTGTCTGCATCTTGCGTCAGTGCTTGCGTGAGCATTTTGCCCGCGTGGGTCACTGCTTCACGCACTTCCGCCATGACCCAGGAAAGCGGTCCGGTATCGAACTGTTCCTGGGCTTGTTGTGGCGAATTGGAAAAATCGACTGTCATGCGTACTCCGCAAACTCAAGAGGCGATGACATGCCGTCACCGCCTGGCAAATGTGATAGAACCTGACAACGGTTCTCAGATGGAAAAATCAGGCAGTGACGCGGAAACGTGAAACGGAATTTTTCAATTCTTCCGCTAACATCGCGAGCTGCTTAATGGAATCCGCCGTTTGTTGGGTGCCGCTTTGGGTTTGTTCGGTAATGGTCAGAATATGCTGAATATTTTGCGCCACACCATTGGCCGAGGTAGCTTGCTGTTCAGTAGCCAGAGAAATACCTTGAATCAGCTCGGCCAAACGGTTGGAAACGCTACGAATTTCCGACAAAGCCGTACCGGCCGCATCCGACAGTTTCGCCCCTTCGACCACACCCTGAGTGGATTTTTCCATCGCCGCCACTGCATCATGGGTATCGGTTTGAATGGTACGAACCAGCGCACCGATCTGTTTGGTCGCTTCGGCCGAACGTTCCGCCAAGCGCTGCACCTCTTCCGCCACCACCGAGAAGCCGCGCCCGGCTTCGCCGGCTGAAGCGGCTTGAATCGCTGCGTTCAAGGCCAAGACGTTGGTTTGTTCGGTAATATCGGAAATCAGTTCAGTGATTTCACCAATTTCCTGCGAGGATTCACCGAGACGTTTAATCCGCTTGGAAGTTTCCTGAATTTGTTCGCGAATTTCATTCATGCCCGAGATCGCATTTTCCACCGCATGCGCGCCTTGTTCCGCCGCTACCACCGACTGCCGCGCTACTTCGGCCGATTCATTGGCAGAGCGCGAGACATCGGTAATTTCGGCCGCCATGGCCAAAACGATTTGACCGGCATCAGAAATTTCACGCGATTGCTGTTCCGAAGCGTCAAGCAAATCGTTCGAAATATTCTGCGCCTGATTCGACGCCGCCGTCACTTGCTCAGCCGTATTGGTTACCCGCCCTACCAGACCGCGCAACTCTTCCACCGTGTAGTTAACCGAGTCGGCAATCGCGCCGGTAATGTCTTCGGACACCGTCGCTTGCACCGTCAAGTCACCATCAGCTACTTCTTGCAATTCATTCATCAGTCGCAAAATCGCTGCCTGATTCTGATCATTTGCTGCCTTCGCCTCGACTTCTTGTTGCTGCGCTTGCATCATCTGCGCAGCCGTGTCTTTTTGACGTTCATTCGCTTCTTTGGCGCGGTTACGGCTATCCTGCAGCAAAACCAAGGCAATCCCGACCGCAGCCAGCAAGGCAACGGCGGCCGACACCAGCATGAGCCAGAAGGAGGTGCTGACCGAATCTTGCTCGGACGTGTAAGCCTTTTGCAACTTGGTCAGCTTATCTTTCAACTCTTCGTTTTCATTAAACAGCAATTGTTCAGATTGTTTCGCTGCGATAAAGTTTTGCAAGTTACCGAGAATGCTCGAAACCGAGCCTTGATAATCGACGAAAGTCTTTTGCAATTCTTCCAGTTTATCGCGGGTATCGGCATCTTTACTCATACTCAGACGCAGTACTTCACTGCCTTTGAGGAAGCCGTCAACCAAATCGCGGAAGGTATTGGTATCTTTACCGAGCAAGAACGCAGTTTCCGGATTGACACCCTCGGAAGTCAGAAATTCATTGGCACTCCGACCTAAACGCTGAGTCAACATAACCAACTGGCCGGAGGCGGAAATTTCACGTGCGGAACCGCCGCCTTGTACTTTGAGCGTGGAAATTTGTTCGGTCAGTTCCAACAATACCGGCGAGAGACCATTGAGCTTTTGCAGTGTTTGACCAAAGCCGGTCAATTCTTTACGACGCAGCAAAATCGTTTCCGAGGCCTTGTTCGAGTTTTGCCAGCTTTTCACTGTTTCCATCAACACCGGTTCAAACGCGGCAGCGGCCTTGTCGACGTTACGGCCTTGATAATTACCGCCTTTGAGCAGAATATTCAAATCGGCATTAATTTCTTTGCGACTGTTTTCCAGCTGTTTAAACGCTTCAACATTACCTTGAATCGCATTCGGTGCCGCTTTACCGATACGTTGCGAGTGCATCAGCACGTCACCGGCAATCTGCACCTGAGTCGACACCAAGGCCGACTGACTGGCATTGAGCCAAACGAAAAACGCCCCGGCTACCAGCGCCAGCGCCATGGTAATCGAGAGCACGCGCATTTGCTGCTGCAAGCTCATCGCACCGATCAGTGGCAAGCGCAGATCGCCGCCTTTTTCCAGCGCATCACCGATGAAGGTCGCATCGGCGCGATTTTCTTGGCGAGTGAATGAGGCGGCGGGGGCGGCGTCAGGCGTGAGCATCTTCACATTGCTCGCTTCTTCCACGTCGACGGCATCCGCATTCGCATTCGCATTCGCAAAAGATCGTGCCACCACTTCTGCTCCGTCGATTGTCGGATTTTCTTTTCTTTTGGACAAGAACGGTAGATTAAATGCCATTACTGAGTCTCCTAAACGATGGACAAACTTTCAGTTTTGCTTGAAATACAAACTGAATGTGATAAACCGCAACAGTTGCAAAATCACTTTTGCACCAGACGCCGCATAAATCCCGGTGGGCCTTGCCCGCTGGAATCTGCGCCGCGCTTCCCTATAAGCCTATGTGCAAAAAATCCTGATCTTGTAGCAAGACCGACAGACTCAGTGCGTACCAAAAATTTCCATCCCGATCGCGGAATTTGCGCGATAACCACGCCCGCTGATCGTTTCCATGCTGGTCGAAGACGACTTCTTCCATATCAGCAATATTACGCAAGCCCAACACCTGCGAAACCAACAAGCCACTGTTGAACGCCAAAGCGGGAGCAAAAGCGACAATGCGCGAACTGGCATCGCGATTGGTCACATCATGTCCTTGAAAACGTGGCAAATCGACGACGCTGGTCAAATTACCGCGAATATTCGACAAACCGACATACCAGTCTTTAGTCAGAGGAACCGACATCAGCGAACCGGTACTGACGATTTCGCCGGATTCGCGCAAATCCAACAAGTAGCGCAAGGGCCCGACCAAGATACCCAACTGATTAACCTGGGTAAAGTCGCCACGTTGTGCTGCCTGCATACGCTCGACCAACTGCGCCTGAAATTCACGCAAGCGCGTGCGCCGCAAACCACGGGGAGCTTGTTTCGTTTCTACAGGAACAACGACAGGGTCATTCAAATTCTGGGGCATGAACGGATCCGAGAGGGTCTGACTGATAAGAAATCGGTGTAGGTCAGACCGCTGATCTACACCGCAGCGCTTAACCGAGCGCGGCTATTTTGGCCAACAATTCTTGCGGATCGATAGGCTTAACCAAATAATCGCGTGCACCTTGGCGCAACCCCCAAATACGGTCTGTTTCTTGATTTTTACTCGTGCAGATAATCACCGGCACATCTTGTGTTTCCGGATCTTTGGCGATCGCGCGCGTGATTTGGAAACCGTTTTGACCTGGCATGACCACATCCATCAAGATCAGTTGCGGTTTATCAGCCTTGATTTTAGCCAGGGCCTCTTCGCCGTTTTCTGCAGTCGAAACGGAAAAACCGTGCTTGACCAGCACGTCGGTCAGAAAATAGCGCTCTGTCGGCGAGTCATCCACTACTAAAATTTTCTGAATAGCCATATGTCTTACCTTACTTAAAACTGGAATAATCGACGCCGCCAAGTGGCAGCGCCATGTTTGAAAGCTTACTTCGTGTTCGATGCAGAGGTGTAATTCCTTACCGTTTTCAACAAGCTGTCTTTGGTAAACGGTTTGGTCAAATATTCGTCCGAACCGACCATGGCACCGCGGGCGCGATCGAACAGCCCATCTTTAGACGACAGCATGATCACCGGCGTATCGCGAAACTTGGCGCTTTTTTTAATCAAGGCGCAGGTTTGATAGCCATCGAGCCGCGGCATGAGGATGTCGCAAAAGATCAAATCCGGATGCGAGTCATTGATCTTTGCCAAAGCATCGAAGCCATCTTCGGCCAGCACAATCTTATATCCGGCTTGCCCGAGAAAGATCTCGGCCGACCGACGTATCGTACTGCTGTCGTCGATCACCATGATCTTCAAGTTTTCATCGCTAGCCGAAATTGACATAAAATCATCTCTTCACATTGAGTAGTAGCAAGCTGCCACTCTAACAAAGAAAGTTGCCGTAGCGCCTGTTTTTCCAACAATAAACTTTTAAAGCCAACCAAAAAAATACAAAAACGCGGTTAAATTACCACCATTTCAAAATCTTCTTTGCGTGCACCGCATTCCGGACAGGTCCAATTCATCGGCACATCTTCCCAACGGGTACCGGCAGCGATGCCTTCATCGACCAAACCTTGCTCTTCGGAATAGACCCAGCCACAGATCAGGCACATCCACGTTTTCCATTCCCCGCCGGCGTTTGCGCTGGTGCTTACGCTTGTGCTTATATTATCAATCACGACTAAAACCCTTCAATCAAGTAAAATATTCAACTTACCAAGTCCCCATCTGACGCGCAGATGCAAATCAACCCAACCGGCTATAGTAATCTACCCAACGTGCAAAACCAAATTTCTCCGCTTATTGTCAGCTTCGGCGCCGCCGATCCGGTTGCCGCCACCGGTTTATTCGCCGATTTAGCCACATTCGCAGCCATGGGCTGTCATGGCCTGCCCATCGTCACCGCCATTCTCACCGGTGACACCGCGCAGATCGACAGCATTCACGGCATGGAAGCCGATTTGGTCGATGAACAGGCACGCACCATACTCGAAGACATGGTCGTCACCGCCTTCAAGGTCGGGCAAGTCGGCAGCGTCGAGAATGTCACGGTGATCGCCGAAATCGTTTCTGATTACCCCGATTTTCCCATGGTTCTCGATCCCTTCAATACCGCCTTGACCGAACAAATCCCAGAAGCCGAAGACTTGGCGCTGGCGATACGCGAATTACTGATCCCTCAGGCCGGTCTGTTGCTGATTTCGGCGGTCGAGCTGGCGCGCCTGTCCGAAACTTGGAAAGACAATGCCGAAGCCGAAGCCGACGACTTAAGCGTTGATGCCATGACCCTGATCGAATCCGGCTGCCAATTTGTGCTCGTCACCGGCACGCCCGGTGCGACCGGCGAGGTCGCCAACACCCTCTTTGGCGAAACCGGCCAAGTACGCAGAGACGTATGGCCGCGCATCCCCGGTTCGTTTGCCGGGGCCGGGTCAACCTTATCGGCTGCCATCACGGCTTTACTGGCCAATGGCTTGGAAATTCCCGAAGCAGTACTCGAAGCACAAGAATTCACCCAAGCTGCAGTCAGCCATGCGCAACAACTGGGTATGGGAAAAATGATTCCCGACCGGTATTTCTGGGCCCGCGAAAGCGACTAAGCCAAGCGCGCGCTCAGGCGACCTGCGCTTGCCACTCCTTATTTTATCCAAAGTGATTACCATGAACAATAATGAAATCCTGTTTGCCCGTGCCCAGAAAACCACTCCGGGCGGCGTCAACTCGCCGGTACGAGCGTTTCGTTCAGTCGGCGGCACACCGCGTTTCATCCGCCGTGCCGAAGGTGCCTACTTCTGGGATGCCGAAGATCGACGTTACATCGACTACATCGGTTCCTGGGGCCCGGCCATCGTCGGCCATGCCCATCCTGAGGTAGTCGCAGCGGTACAAGAGGCGGCGGCACGCGGCCTGAGTTTCGGTGCGCCGACCGAAGGCGAAGTCTTGATGGCCGAAGAAATTTGCCGACTGGTACCGGGCATAGAACAAGTGCGCTTGGTCTCGAGCGGTACGGAAGCGACCATGAGCGCGCTGCGTTTGGCACGTGGCGCCACCAAACGCGACAAAATCATTAAATTCGAAGGCTGCTACCACGGCCATGCCGACGCCTTGTTGGTGAAAGCCGGCAGCGGCTTACTCACCTTCGGCAATCCTACCTCGGCCGGGGTGCCGGAAGATTTCAGCAAACACACGCTGGTGCTCGACTATAACAATTGCGAGCAACTCGAAGAAGTATTCGCCCGCATCGGCGACCAAATCGCCTGCATCATCGTCGAGCCTATCGCCGGTAATATGAACCTGATACGCGCGAGCGCAGCATTCATCGCCACCATGCGCCGTTTATGTACCGAACATAAAAGTATTCTGATTTTCGATGAAGTCATGTGCGGCTTTCGCGTCGACTTACACGGTGCACAAGCGCTGTATGGTGTGGTCGCCGATCTGGTATGCATGGGCAAAGTCATCGGCGGCGGTTTGCCGGTGGCGGCCTTCGGCGGCAGCGCCGCATTGATGGGGCATATGGCACCGCTGGGCGGCGTGTATCAAGCCGGTACCTTGTCCGGCAATCCGGTGGCGGTGGCGGCTGGCATGACCACGCTGAAAATCATACAGCAAGCGGGCTTCCATGAACTGCTGAGCCAACGCACACGGCGCTTGGTCGATGGCTTATCGGCAGCGGCCGCCGCCGCTGGCGTCACATTTTGCGCCGATGCCGTCGGTGGCATGTTCGGCCTGTATTTCGCCGCCAGCATTCCAGACTCGTATGCCGCCATGATGGCCAGCGACAAAGAAAAATTCAATCGCTTCTTCCATCTCATGCTCGACGCCGGCGTCTATCTGGCCCCCTCAGCCTTCGAAGCCGGCTTCGTCTCGATTGCGCATGATGAAGCCATCATCGACGCCACCATCGCGATTGCGGCGACAGCTTTTGCGCAGATGGCAGCATAAGCAAAGCACGCTTACACGCGAAAATTCACCTGCCCTGGCCGCTGCGGCAAATGCAATTGCGTTTGCACGCGCGGCGTTGCGCTGATCACGACGCCGCGCCGTATCACGTAACGGCGTACCGGCCGCAAACGTAAGGCTTCGATCGTATCGCCGGCATCGAGAATGACAAAATCAGCGTGGCAGCCGAGCTGCAAACCATAGCCTTCGAGCCCGAGGATACGCGCCGGTGTCGTCGTGATCGCGGCAAAGCAGGCACGCATGGCGGCACGCCCGGTCATCTGCGCTACATGCAAACCCATCTGCGCCACTTCCAACATATCGGCGCTGCCGAGGCTGTACCACGGATCCATCACGCAATCATGACCAAACGCGACATCTATTCCGGCCGCCATCAATTCCGGTACTCGCGTCATGCCACGTCGTTTCGGATAGCTGTCGTGCCGCCCTTGCAGTGTGATATTGATGAGCGGGTTGGCGATCGCAGCGACGCCAGCCTCACGTATCAGCGGCAGTAATTTACTGACATAATAATTATCCATCGAATGCATCGAGGTCAGATGCGATGCCGCCACCCTACCCTGCATGCCGAGTCGATGGCTGTGAAAGGCCAAGCTTTCAATATGGCGCGATTGTGGATCATCCGACTCATCGCAATGCATGTCGACACGCAAGCCTTGTTCCGCCGCGAACTCGCACAGCAAGCGTACCGATTCTGCCCCCTCAGCCATGCTGCGTTCGAAATGCGGAATGCCGCCAACCACATCGACTCCCAGCGCAATCGCACGACGCAAATTCGTCATGGCATTTTTACTGCGCAACAGTCCATCTTGGGGAAACGCTACTAATTGCAAATCGAGATAGGGTGCAACCAAGCGCCGCACCTCCAACATCGCTTCGACGGCCAGCAAACGATCATCGCAAATATCGACATGCGAACGAATCGCCAGCAAGCCTTTGCCGACGGCCCAATCACAGTAACGCAGCGCGCGCGCAATCAAGGCATCTTGCGTCAGAGTCGGCTTCAATTCGCCCCATAATTCTATGCCCTCCAGCAAGGTGCCGGATTGATTATGCCGCGGCAAGCCGAGGCTGAGCACCGCATCGAGGTGGAAATGCGCATCGACAAATGGTGGACTGAGTAAATCGCCAGCGGCATCGAGTTCAGGACAATCAGATACCGCCAGTGCCGGGCCGATAGCGGCAATGCGGCCGTCGCGCACCAAGATGTCGATGCCGTGTTGCCCATCGGGCAGGGTGGCATTGCGAATCACCAATTCAGACATGTTTGATCCTTTTCATTAAAGTTACAAAAACCCCGCACTCCGATACCTATCCTACGGCATAATCCGACAACAGAAAGGCAGGAATGTTATGGCAACCATGAAGCAGGTCGCGCTCAAAGCGCGCGTCTCCACCACTACCGTATCTCATGTGATCAATAATACCCGCGTTGTCAGCGACGAAGCGCGCGCGCGCGTGCTGGCGGTGATCAAGGAGTTGCGTTATATTCCCAGTGCTGTTGCGCGCAGCCTCAAGAACGATCGCACCCATACCTTCGGCATGATGATTCCGAACAACTCTAACCCGTATTTTGCCGAAGTGATACAGGGAATCGAAGCGGCGTCGTTCAAACTCGGCTATAACATTATTTTGTGTAATTCTGACGATGATCCCAAGAAGCAAGCCGCCTATGTGCGCGTGCTCATGGAAAAACGGATTGATGGCTTGATTCTGGTTTCGTCCGGTAGCGATGAAGAGTTAACGCAATTGCTAGCCGATGAAGGGATACCGAAAGTCTTGGTCGATCGCGAAGTAAGCGGTGTGCTGGCCGACTTTATTGAAGCCGATCATGTACAGGGTGGCTACGATGCGACGCGCTATCTGCTTGGTCTCGGACATCGCCGTATCGCCTGCGTCGCCGGACCCGATACGCTGCTGCCGAGCGGCGGGCGGGTGGCCGGTTACCAACGTGCACTGAGCGAAGCCGGCATTGCCCATCGCGACAGCTATTTGGTCCACAGCGACTTCACCAGCCAAGGCGGATTTCTCGCCTTTCAAACACTATTAGCCCTGCCGGAACGGCCAACGGCTATTTTTGCCAGTAATGATTTGATGGCCATCGGTGGTATCTGCGCCGCCACGCAAGCTGGCTTTAGCATTCCGCAACAACTGTCTGTGGTTGGTTATGATGATATTGCTTTGGCTTCATTCAGTACGCCGCCGCTGACCACGATTGCCCAGCCCAAACATGCCATAGGCCAATTGACGGCGCAAATTTTAGTCGACCGCATCGCCTACCCGGAAACCCCGTTACGACGTGAAATGCTGCCATCGACATTAGTCGTGCGGCAATCAAGCGGTGCCGCACCAATAACAAGCAGCGATTAAGGCGATTACCGAGCGACGAGTTGCAAGAGCCAAGTGTTTTGCAACTCACTGACAATACGCAAGCCAACTTGCAATAGCAACAAAGCCACCATAGGCGAAAAATCGAGACCGCCTAAGGCCGGCAAGACCCGGCGCAGCGGCGCGAGCAGCGGCGCATTGAGGGCACGGATGAATGGTGCCAAGGGTGCAGCCGGATTGACCCAACTGAAAATCGCCTCAAGCACAAGCAAGGCCATCAAGCCGTACAAACCCCACTGCACAATGCGAAAGAAAGCCAAGCTGGCGATGAGCAGCGGCGGAAACTGCGCACGCAAGGCAAACGACAGCGCCACCGACACCAGCGCGACCAACAGCGCCGCGATCAAACTGGCCCAATCGTAACCGCGAAAACCCGGCACCAGGCGGCGCATCGGATGCACCAACCAATCCGTCATCTGAAAAATTGCCTGTGCCAAGGGTGCTGGCGGCCGCAAACGCTGCGCCTGTATCCAGAAGCGCAAGAGTAAAAAACCAGCTAACAAGCCGGTCACCGCATCAATGATAAAGCTGAAAATATCTTGCAACACACATAGCCTTTATTAAAAAAAACCCACCGGGTGACAGAATCACGCAGTGGGTATTGTGCCTCAAACCGTCCGGGCATCCAAGCATAACGAATTACGCCGGACGAATTCCGGTTGGGAAAGGCCATGCGGCGTTCGCACTGACAACAGTTTTGACGTCAGATGTCGCGGCTTTTTTTGCTACCGGCTTTTTAACGGCTGGTTTGGCTACGGCTTTCTTGACTGCCGGTTTGGCAGCTGGGGCGGCTTTAGCAACGACCGCTGGTTTAGCAACGGCTTTCTTAACGACGGCGACTTTTTTCACGGCTGTTTTAGCAACTGCCGCTACTTTTTTTGCCGCAGCAACAGGTTTGGCGGCGACTTTAGCGATCGCTTTTTTAGCGACCGGTTTGACGACTGCTTTTTTCACTGCTGGTTTGGCGACTACTTTCGCGAGCGCTTTTTTGGCGACTGCTTTGGCAGTTGGTTTTGCTGCGGCTTTTGCCAGCGCCTTTTTAGCCACTGGCTTCGCGACGGCTTTAACTGCTTTCACAGGCTTGGCTGCTTTGAGCGCTTTCACAGCCTTGACTGGTTTTGCTGGTTTTGCTGCTTTGACTGCTTTGACTGCTTTGACTGCTTTGACTGGCTTGGCTGCTTTCACAACTTTTACAGCTTTCACAGCTTTTACTGGCTTAGCTGCTTTCACTGCTTTCACTGCTTTCACTGGCTTGGCGACTGCTTTCACAGCCTTGACTGCCTTGACAGGTTTCACTGCAGCTTTAGCAGCCGGCTTAGCGGCGACTTTAGCGAGCACTTTTTTAAGCGCTGGCTTAGCGACTGCTTTAACCGGCTTGGCTAAGACTTTCGTCGGTTTGACAGCTTTCGCAGCGACTTTCACTGCTTTAACTGGTTTAACTACCGCAGCAGGTTTTGCTGCGACTTTTTTTGCTACAGGTTTCTTCACTGCAGCTTCGCTTGCCGACATTTTCGGTGCTGTTGCCATTTTGTTTCTCCTTCGATCGAGATGGAAAAAATCATATAAAAATTAAATCCGCTCTATCCTTTCAAGCGAATTATTCATCGGCACAAACATGCATGCTGTTTGCGCTAATGAATCCGGAACCGGCTCAACTGCTGCATCCCCTCTTTCAATGCAGCACTTGAGCCATATGGGTGGCAAGGCCGAAGCCGTGTGCGGCACAGTGTGCGGCGCAACATCCGCCCTCACCCGCGCCCGCATCACGACAGCTCGTGCGCTGCCCTTACTATTACTGTCGAGTCCAGCGGCAGGCGCAAATCTGTCCGCTTTCAACCCATTAATCAATTTAAAAAACGCAGCTTAAAAAAACGCTGCTGTTACTATGCTGGCTGAAAAACCCCGGGTACAAAGCCAAAAACCGCAAGACCCGGCCTTGCCAGGTATTGCGGCACTAACAGTTCAGAGTAATGTAATCTTTGACTGTCCATTCAGTTTGGTCAGGCCTCTCGGGTTTTACATCTTGTGCAAACCATGAGCATTCCTTTGCAGGGAACCGGGGGCGCTGTGTATTATCAGCTGCTACTCCCAGTTGAGGGCTCCACCGGTTTGATACTCAATCACGCGTGTTTCAAAAAAGTTGCGCTCTTTTTTCAGGTCTATCATTTCGCTCATCCACGGAAATGGATTTTCCTCATGAGGGAACATCGCATCCAGACCGATTTGTTGTGCGCGTCGATTTGCAATGAAGCGCAGATATCCTTTGAACATGGGAGCGTTCAATCCTAACACTCCACGCGGCATTGTATCCTCTGCGTAGCGATATTCCAACTCCACCGCACGCAAAAACAACGATTTAATTTCATCGCGAAATTCAGCGGTCCACAAATGCGGATTTTCCATCTTAATCGTATTGATCAGATCGATCCCAAAATTACAATGCATCGATTCATCGCGCAAAATATATTGATACTGCTCAGCCGCGCCCATCATTTTATTCTGCCGACCGAGCGCTAAAATCTGCGTGAAGCCGACATAGAAAAACAAGCCTTCCATCAGACAAGCGAAGACGATCAACGAACGCAATAAAGTCTGATCGGTTTCCGTCGTGCCGGTCTTGAATTCCGGATCGGTCAAGACATCGATGAAAGGAATCAGGAACTGATCTTTATCACGAATCGATTCGACTTCATTGTAAGCATTGAAAATTTCGCCCTCATCAAGCCCCAGCGATTCGACAATGTATTGATACGCGTGCGTATGAATGGCTTCTTCAAAAGCTTGGCGCAACAAATACTGGCGGCATTCCGGCGCAGTAATGTGACGATAAGTACCCAACACAATATTATTTGCTGCCAAGGAATCGGCCGTCACAAAGAAACCGAGGTTACGCTTAACCAAGCGGCGCTCATCGTCGGTCAGACCATTCGGGCTTTTCCAAAGTTCAATATCACGCTGCATATTGATTTCTTGCGGCATCCAATGGTTAGCGCAACCGGCCAGATACTTATCCCAAGCCCATTTGTATTTGAATGGTACTAACTGATTGACGTCGGTCTGACCATTGATGATACGTTTATCAGCCGCATTCACGCGCCGCGCCACATCTTCCGTACTGACTTGCTCGACCAGCGGCGCAACCGGTGCCGCTGGCGTGGTATCGATACGCACGGCCGGTTGGGGTAGCGTGGCTGGCGTTACTTCTTCGTCCCAAGATAACATTTCTTCATTCCTTCAATTGAGAGAGGCACTACGTTGCACTGCAACGTAGCAAAACAATTACTGACAAGCTTCGCATTCTTCGAAACCGCTGTCGCCTGGACGTAACATACAGGCCGGACCATCCGGTTCCGCTGCCGCCGTTACTGCCGGCGCAGCGTGGTAACTGCTGCTGGCACCATCCACGCTAACGGCATTGAGTGCACCGGTTTTCGAGGTCGATTTTTCGGTATGGGTGGCACCGATAGTGCGCAAGTAGTAAGTCGTTTTCAAACCGCGCAACCAAGCCAGCTTATAGGTTTCGTCGAGTTTTTTACCGGAAGCGCCGGCCATGTAAATATTGAGCGACTGGGCCTGATCGATCCACTTCTGGCGACGCGAAGCGGCTTCCACCAACCACGATGGGCTGATTTCAAACGCGGTCGCATACAATTGGCGCAAATCTTCAGGGATGCGGTCGATTCTGGCCAAGCTGCCGTCAAAATACTTGAGATCGGCAATCATGACTTCATCCCACAAGCCACGCACTTTCAAATCGCGCACCAAGTGTTCATTGATCTCGGTGAATTCGCCCGAGAGGTTAGACTTGACATACAAGTTCTGATAAGTTGGCTCGATACAGGCCGAGACGCCGATGATATTCGAAATAGTCGCCGTCGGTGCAATGGCAACGCAGTTCGAATTACGCATGCCATATTGCTTGATGCGATTGCGCACCAGCGACCAATCCATACTCGAAGAAAAATCAACTTCCAGATAGCCACCGCGTTCATCGGCCAATAATTGCAGCGAATCTTGCGGCAGAATGCCACGATCCCACAAGGAACCAGGGTAAGAGCTGTAGGTGCCGCGCTCTTCCGCCAATTCAGTCGAAGCCAAATAAGCGTAGTAGCACACTGCTTCCATCGAGGTGTCGGCGAACTGTACCGCTTCCATCGTGGCGTACGGCACACGCATCATGTGCAGGCAGTCTTGGAAACCCATGATGCCCAAACCAACTGGACGATGACGCAAATTCGAATCACGCGCTTTTTGCACCGCATAGTAGTTGATGTCGATGACGTTATCGAGCATGCGCATGGCAGTACGTATGGTCTTTTGCAGCTTGACGTGATCGAGCTGGCCGTTTTTCATATGCGCCGGCATATTCACGGAACCCAAATTGCAGACCGCGATCTCGCTGTCATTGGTATTGAGCGTGATTTCAGTACACAGGTTGGACGAGTGAACCACGCCGACGTGTTGTTGCGGAGAACGAATATTGCAAGGATCTTTGAACGTGATCCAAGGATGCCCGGTTTCGAACAGCATCGATAGCATCTTGCGCCACAAATCCAAGGCCGGGATTTTTTTCGACAGTTCCAACTCACCGCTGGCGGCTTGCGCTTCGTAAGCGAGGTAGGCGCTTTCGAAGGACTTACCGAATTTATCATGCAAATCCGGCACATCGGAAGGCGAGAACAGAGTCCAGTCGCCTTTTTCCATGACGCGTTTCATGAACAGATCGGGAATCCAGTTCGCCGTATTCATATCATGCGTACGCCGACGGTCATCGCCAGTGTTTTTGCGCAGATCGAGAAATTCCTCGATATCCATATGCCAGGTTTCGAGGTAGGCGCAGACCGCACCCTTGCGCTTGCCACCTTGGTTTACCGCGACCGCCGTGTCATTGACTACTTTCAGGAATGGCACCACACCCTGCGATTTGCCATTGGTACCTTTAATATGGGCACCGAGCGAACGCACCGGTGTCCAGTCGTTACCGAGACCGCCGGCATACTTCGCCAGCAAGGCATTTTCCTTGATCGCATCATAGATACCGCCGAGATCATCGGCCACGGTGGTCAGATAGCAAGACGACAATTGCGAGCGCAAGGTGCCGGCATTGAACAAAGTCGGCGTCGAACTCATGAAGTCGAAGCTAGACAACAAATTATAGAACTCGATGGCACGGCCATTGCGGTCTTGTTCCTCCAATGCCAAGCCCATCGCCACCCGCATGTAAAACGCCTGTGGCATTTCGATGCGGGTACCGCGCATGTGCAGGAAATAACGGTCATACAGGGTTTGCAAACCGATGTAACTGAATTGCAGATCGCGATCAGCGACCAAGGCTTGTGCCAAGCGCGCCAGATCAAACTCGGCCAACTTGGTATCGAGTAATTCGGCAGCAATGCCTTTTTGTATGAATTGCGGAAAATAAGTCAGGTATTCGCCCGCTGCATGCTGTTGAGCAACCTCTTTACCGAACACTTCTTTACGAATCGTATGCAGCAACAGACGCGCCGTCACTTGGCTGTAGGCCGGCTCTTTTTCCATCAATGCGCGCGCGGCCAGAATCGCTGACTTATGCAATTCTTCCACCGGTACACCGTCGTACAGATTTTTCAGGGTTTCCGTCAGTATCGCTTCCGGATCGGCCAATTTATCTAGACCGACGCAGGCTGCCGTGATCAAGGCACGCACTTGTTCGATATCGAGCGCGGCACGTTGGCCATCGATGAGCACATGAATCTGCGGCAATTGCGCTTGCGAAGCTTGCTGCGCCGCGCGCTGCAAGCGGCGTTCTTCCTGGTGCTTGGCACGATACAACACGTAAGAGCGCGCCACATCATGCTCACCCGAACGCATCAAGGCTAATTCGACCTGATCCTGGATATCTTCAATATGGAAGGTGCCACCGCTTGGTTGGCGACGCAACAGCGCCGTCACGACTGCCGCACTCAACTGCTCGACCAATTCGCGCACGCGCGCCGAGGCCGCGCCTTGGCCGCCATTGACGGCTAAAAAGGCCTTGGTCATGGCGATCGCAATTTTCGACGGTTCAAATCCAACCACCGCACCATTGCGTCGTATCACGCGAAATTCGCTGTAACTGCCGCCGGCAGTTGCAGCAGTCGCTACAGCGCTGCCTGCAGCGCCGCTCAATGAAGTAGGAATCGATGTTTCTGTGGAAGGGTGCATTATGCCTCCGGAATCGGTTAGTTCTTGCTGCCTCATATCTGCATCACAGACCAAGGCGGCGCTCGGGGTTAGTTCGGGTATTACGCATCAGTACGGACCGCTGATCACGGGAAAAATCAGGTAGTGTCAGGATGTTGAATTCAATTGAAATCGCCAACAAGTAGGCATGGTTAAACAAGCTGAAACAAAAACCAAACCACTACATGTAGTACACAATTTTCGAATAGCCCTAATTGTAGTACCCAACCCTCCGCCTATGCAACCAATTTTCCGCCCAAGAAAGGAATTATATTTTATTAAAAATTCCTATTTGGTAATTGACTTTCGAGAGCGTCCAGAAAACTCGGGCGCATTGGGTAAGTAAGCGCTAACAAGTCAGGGCAAACGATGGAGAACGATGATTTCGTGGAAGTGTGTTGCTGCCGCTGGCGCGCCTTACTCGTCAATTTTGAGTTTTTGTATTTGATAGCGCAACTGCCGGAAACTGACACCGAGTAAATCGGCCGCTTGAGTGCGGTTATGATTGGTTTGTACCAAGGCGCGGCGTATCATCTCGCGTTCCAAATTGCTTAAAAAATCCGGTAACATGCAGGGTAAAGTCGGCGCACAGAACAGATTTTCCAACCCGGCCGGCGCGACCGTCCGCAACACCAGATCATCGACCTCGATGCAGGCATCATCGGCAAAAGCAATCGCCCGTTCCAGAATATTTTCCAACTCGCGCACATTACCCGGGAATCCGTAGGTGCCCAGGCGCTGTAAGGCCGCAGCGGAAATCGCCACCTCGCTGCCGCCGAACTTACCTAAGATGGCAGCAGCCAATTCGCCCACATCTTCCAGGCGCTCGCGTAAAGGCGGCAGATGCAGCTCGATCACATTGAGACGGTAATACAAATCTTGGCGAAAGCGCCCTTGGGTAACGCAACTGGCCAAATCCTGATGGGTGGCGCTGATGATACGCACATCGACCGCTTCTTCGGCCGTCGCGCCGACCTTACGTATGCTGCGCTGCTGTATCGCGCGTAATAATTTGACTTGCATCGCCAACGGTAAATCGGCCACTTCATCGAGCATCAAGGTGCCGCCGTTAGCCGCTTGAAAAAACCCTTCGCGGTCTTCCGTGGCTCCCGTGAACGCGCCTTTGCGGTAGCCGAAAAATTCTGCTTCCATCAGCATTTCCGGAATCGCACCGCAATTGACGGCGATGAAAGCTTGCGCCGCGCGCGCGCTGCTGCCATGAATTTCTCGCGCTGCCAGTTCCTTGCCGCTGCCCGATTCGCCGGTAATGATGACCGGTGCCATGCTGCGTGCCAGCCGCACGATCTGCGCGCGAACTTGCTGCATGCCGGCCGATTGGCCGATCAAAAATGAAGCGGCAACCGGATTACTTGGTGCCGGCGTCGCTACCGCGGTGTGCAGTTCCAGCGCCGAACGTACCAGCTTGCGCAAATGTTCCAATGCTACCGGTTTGGAGACGTAATCGAAGGCCCCGGCCTTGAGCGCCACAACGGCATTGTCGGCGCTGCCGAAGGCGGTAATCACGGCGATCGGCGTGTTTTTATACAGCGCATTGACCTCATCGACCAATTCCATGCCGTGCCCATCGGGCAAACGCATATCAGTCAATACCAGCGCATAAGTATTTTTGGCCAGAAACACACGCGCCGCGCCGACCGTTGCGGCGCTGTCGACGTCGAGCCCCATCTTGATGAGAGTAATTTCCAGCAGTTCGCGCAGATGCGCCTCATCATCCACCACCAAAATACGCGGGCAGTTTGTGGTGCCAATCATGCTCATGCGTTCATTCCCGAAAAAGTGATGACAAACCGCCCGCTCGGCTCAAGCTTGTCCGAGTCAACCCTGTATTCGTAGTCCAGCAGTGCCTGATTATTGAGACATAATTCACGTGCCATATACAAGCCCAAACCGGTACCCATGCGCGAGGTAGTGTAAAAAGGCTCGAATAAATGCGCCCGTACATCATAGCTGATGGTCGGGCCGTCGTCTTGAATATGTAACTCTTGGCGTCCGCTGGCGTTGACCGTGGCATACAGGCAGATGCTGCCTGGTTTGCCGCTGGCATAGCGTAGCGCATTCGACAACAGATTGGCGACGATCTCGAATAAATGTCCGGGATCAAAATTAACTTGAAAATCCGCCGCGCTGCCGATCTGAACCAAGGCCACCGATACCTGCTTGGTTTCGATGAAATCGTCGACACATTCGCGCACCACTTGCATGAGCCAGTAGGGTGCGACATCATTGCGTGCTTTGCGCGACAACCTCAGTATATCTTCGATCAATTGATTTAAACGTGCCACATTGTCATCGATAATTTTAAGCAAGCGCATGGCCTGCAACTGCGGCGTCGGCAGTTGGGCGATATCCTCGCCGAGCAGTGCCGCAGCATACGAGATCGATGATAAGGGGTTTCTGACTTCATGCGCAATGCTGGCCGTCAGCCGGCCCATCGATGCCAATTTCAATTGCTGTGCCTGATTTTCAATATCCGACACATCCTGCATGAATATAATAATATGGCCAGTGCCGACATCGACACGCTTGCCAAGCTCGGCGACGCCGATGAAGCGTAATTTGAGATGCGTAACAAATTGCACATGCTCGGGGCGCCCGGCCGTGCCAGGCAGAGTCAGACCGGAACGCAGTGAAGCTTTCGCTTCATCCGGGGAACACGAAATCGACACAAAAGATATCCGGCCAGCCGCTCCCGCCATACCTGCAGTTTTGAGATCAGTGAGTGCATCGACCATCGGCCGCAAAGCCGGCACATCGAGCAACTTGACCCCAACCATTTGCTGGTGCAAATTCCCCCCCAGCATGCGCTCGGCAGCCGGATTGATTTCGAACATGGCACCACCCTGATCGAGCACCAAAATACCATCGCCCATATCGGCGATCACCACTCGGTTAATTTCCTGCTGTACTGCCAATTCGGCACCGCGCTGATCGGCCAATTGTTCCTGGCGTATCAAATTACTGGCCAAACGATTGACCACGTAGATAACAGCAAAATATGAAGCGCCGAACAAACCGGCTTGCGACAGCAGATTGCCGTCATCGAATTCAAACGACTGATACAGCGCGACGATCAATAACAGCAGGCTGACGAGGGAACAAAAAAAGAAGGCCCAGACCAAGGGCGATAAGATCGCCACCCCAGCCAGTGGAAATAAAAACAAAATGCTCAAACCGCCTTTGGCACCGCCGGAAGCCAGATACAGCGAAGCGATGACGATAATATCGAGGGCGATCTGACTGAAGAGCTGGATAATGAAATGCCGCGTATGCAGCAATTTGAGGACGGTATAGCCGATACTGCTGAATAAGTAAAAAAAACAGATGTCGCGAGCGGCCATATGAGCAAACGCCCAGACTTCCCGACCGCTGCGCAAATTCAACAAAAACAATAGGCACAATGCTACGATGATGCGCGAGATATTGAGGGTTTGCAGCGAACGCCAGAACGATGGCGTCGGCCGCAAAAACTCCGCCAACAGAGCCGACATGGGCTCAGGCGCGCGCGCTGTCAATGCAGTTCGGCATGCGCCGATGAACAGTAAGTTTCTTGATGACGAAACACGGCTTCCGAAGTCGGCAAATAAATATGGCAATGCGCGCAGCACACCATATCCTCGGCCTCGGCCCCAGCCGCTGGCCGACCGACCGGCGGCGCAGGCGCTGCTTGAACCGGGTCGGCTTCAGGCTTACCACGACCTTTTTTGCGCAACGCTAAAATCACCAGGAAGGCCAAGGCCAACCAAACCAATAATCTCATACCAAACTCCTGTGCAGCAATACTTCCAAAACAAAACGACTTCCCACATACGCCAGCAGCAAACTCAGAAAGCCGGTTAGCGTAAAACTGAGTACAGTCTTACCGCGCCAACCACGCCAGTGCCGACCTGCCAACAGAATAGCAAACAGCAGCCAAGACAATAAGGACAAGATAGTTTTATGGTCCCACTTGAAGGCAACGCCAAGAAATTGCTCGGAAAATACGACGCCGGTCAGTACCGTCAACGTCAGCAAACAAAATCCGAGGAAAATCAAACGAAACAAAATTTTTTCCATGGTCAGCAGCGCCGGCAAGGTATCGATCACCGCAACGAGCCAAACCGGCAGCGGGCGCACGCGCAATTTATGCAAGTGCTTATCTTGCAGGCGCATGATAACGGCGTGAAAGGCGGCGATGGTTAAGGTACTGTAAGCCAGCAAGGCCACCGCTACATGCCAAGGAAACATCCAGGTTTTACCGCTGAGCGAGATCAGTTGTCCGGGGAAAAACACCGGCAAGACGACAAACACGATTGCCGGCGGAAAGATCAGCCACTTCATCGCCACCAAAGAGAAATTACGGTTTTCCAGCAAATACACGGCGACCGTGATCCATAGCGCCGACGACAACATCGCGGCAAAGCCAATGCGCAAGGCGCTGTCGGCAAACACATTCAAAACCAGAGAGCTTCCGTGCAGCAACCACGCGCACAGGCTCAGCCCGAGTACCAAGCGAGGCCGCGAAGCAGGAATGAAAAGCAAGGCCAGATACGATCCGGCAGCCAAAAGCGCTGAATAAATTTGCATCATTCGAGTTTACACTATCTCGGTGTTTTTTTTTGACGTTTGCATCATACTATTGCGCTGCGTAGAGATGGCTTGAGCGTGCGCCGGCTGGCCGCCGTAGCATTCTAGTGATATTTTTTTGAACTTTCCAAGCAAGCTAGTGGTCTCTACCCTTCGCACCAATGAAAAAAGATATATGATTGGCAATGACTTGCTGGCCACAAGCCGGCATCATGCATGCCATGTTGACCCTCCTTACCTTTGGATAATGATGAAAAAGATATTAATTCCTCTGGCCCTGCAAGTCATCAGCAGTGTTGCCCAAGCCGATGAAGGCATGTGGATGCCACAACAATTACCGCAAGTCAGCGCGCAATTGCGCGCCGCCGGTTTGCAGCTCGACCCCGCCACGCTCACCAAGCTGACTGAATTCCCTATGGGTGCCATCGTCAGCCTCGGCGGTTGTTCGGCCTCCTTCGTCTCACCGCAAGGTTTGGTGATCACCAATCATCATTGCGTCTATGGCAGCGTGGCGCACAATTCCACGCCGGCTAACAATTTGCTGGCCAATGGTTTTTTGGCACATCAATTGAGCGAAGAATTGCCAGCCGCGCCGGGCGCACGTATTTTCGTCACCAAAGAAGTTAATAAGGTCAGTAGCAAAGTCATCGATGCGCAGGTCGCCACACTGAGCGGCAAAGCCCGCCTCGATGCCATCGAAAAAAACAGCAAAGCCTTGGTGGCCGCGTGCGAAGCCGATGTTGGCCATCGCTGCACGGTCTACCCTTACTATGGTGGGCTCGACTATTATCTGATCAAGCAGCTGGAAATTCGCGATGTCCGTCTGGTCCATGCGCCGGCCGAAGGCATAGGTAAATTCGGTGGCGACACCGATAACTGGATGTGGCCGCGTCATACCGGCGACTATGGTTTTTATCGCGCCTACGTCAGCAAAGACGGCAAGGCCGCCGACTACAATAAAGACAACGTCCCTTACCTACCGCAGCACTTCCTGAAACTGGCCAAAGACGGCCTCAAAGAAGGCGATTTCGTGATGGCGCTGGGCTACCCGGGCCGCACCAATCGCCATCGCTTACCATCGGAAGTCGCGCATACCTTCAGTTGGAGCTATCCGAGCTATGTCAGTTCCTCGGCCGAAGCACTGGCCATCATCGCGCGCGAAACAGCCAGCGACCCCGATGCCAAGCTCAAGTATGCCAGCCAAGTTGCCGGCATCAATAATTACTATAAAAATCGCCAAGGCATGCTCGAGAGTTATGCCAACAGCGATTTCCTGGCCCGGAAAACCAGCCAACATGAAGCCCTCAAAAGCTGGGTCAACAGCGATGCCACGCGCCGCCAAACCTATGGTGCCGACATCGCCCGGATCGAGCAATTGATCAGCGAACGCGATGCCAGCGAGCAACGCGATTTTTACCTCGATCGCTCATTCCCACGCCTGCTCGCACGCGCGCATGACCTGTACCGCTTGGCCAATGAAAGCCGCCAACCCGACAGCGCACGCAAAGCCGGCTACCAAGTACGCGATTTACCGCGCATCCAAGCCTCGCTCGATGCAATCGAACGCAGCTATGTGGCCAAGGTCGATCAAGCCTTGGTGTTCAATAATTTGAAACACTACGCCGCCGCCCCGGCAGCGCAACACGATGCCGCTTTCGATGCCGCCCTCGGCATCCAAGCCGGTATGTCGGACGCCGCCCTGAGTGCGCGCCTCGATCGCTTGTATGCCGCCAGCGAGCTCAATGACCCGGCACTGCGCCGCGCCTGGCTCACTAAAACGCCGGAACAATTCCGCGCCAGCCACGACCCCTTCATCCAAACCGCCGTGGCCATGTATGCCGGCCATCTCAAACGCGAAGCTGCCGAGGAAGAACTGGCCGGGAAAATTCAGCAAGCCTATGCCAACTACATGCAAGCCAAAATCGCTTACATGGAAAGCCAAGGACAAGCCATTTACCCCGATGCCAACAGCACGCTGCGCGTCACCTTCGGCCGCGTGGCCGGACGCGGCCACGGCGGTGCCGATGGCATGGCTTGGTCGGCCTTCACGACGCTGGCCGGCATCAGCGCCAAAGCCACCGGCAGCGGCGAATTCAATGCCCCGGCCGCGGAATTGGCCGCCATCAAAGCCAAAGACTTTGGCAAGTATGTCGACCCTTACCTGAAAGCAGTACCGGTCGCGTATCTGGCCACGCTCGATATCACCGGCGGCAATTCCGGTTCAGCGGCCTTGAATGCGCGCGGTGAACTGATCGGCCTGGCCTTCGACGGCACGCTCGATTCCATCATCTCCGACTGGGATTACAACCCGGCCAATACACGTTCGATTCAAGTCGATCTGCGTTACATTTTATGGGTCATGAAACATGTCGACCACGCCGATGCGCTGATTCGTGAAATGGGCGCTGAGTAAATAAGTAATTAAGTAATTAAGTAAAAGTACGCCGCCACCGCGCCTGCACCAAGCAGGACGCGGTGGCGGCGTTTTTATATTTGCCCAAGTTCTGCCCGTGGTGCGATAATCAGACATTGACTTTTTACAATGATCAAATGGATACGCTGCCTAAGGCTAGACACACCGACCCGGACTGCTCCACCAGCCTCGATCCGGATGACTGGGGCGCTTTGCGTGCACAAGGCCATCTGATGCTCGATGATATGTTCGATTACCTTGAACACCTACGCACGCGCCCAGTGTGGCAAGCGATTCCGACGGCAGTACGTGCCGGTTTTTCACAAGCACTGCCGACGCAGCCGCACAGCGTGGCCGAGACCCACAGCACATTCATGCACGATATCTTGCCTTACGCGGCAGGGAATACCCATCCCGGTTTCATGGGTTGGGTGCAGGGTGGCGGCACACCGGTCGGCATGTTAGCCGAAATGCTGGCGGCCGGTCTGAATGCCAATCTCGGTGGGCGCGATCAAATGCCGCTCGAAGTGGAGCGCCAAATCGTCCACTGGATGCGCGAATTATTCAGCTTCCCAGCCAGCGCCAGCGGTATTTTCGTCACCGGCACCTCGATGGCGAACCTGATGAGTGTGCTCATCGCCCGTACCACTGCGCTCGGCACCGCCGTCCGCCAAGATGGCTTACATGCGGCAGCGCGCCAGTTGTGCGCGTATACCTCAGTGGAAGCGCATGGTTGCATCGCCCAAGCCATCGATCTGGCCGGTATCGGCAGCCGCTTTTTGCGCCGTATTCCCAGCGATGCCGCGCATCGCATCGATACGGCAGCACTGACTGCCGCCATCGCCGCCGACCGCGCCGCCGGACTGCAACCCTTCCTCATCGTCGGCACCGCCGGCAGTGTTGATGTCGGTGCCATCGACCCCTTGCAGGAACTGGCCGCGATCGCTGCGCGTGAAAAAATCTGGTTTCACATCGACGGTGCCTATGCGGCGCTGGGTATGCTGGCACCGAGTATCGCCCCACTGCTGAGCGGAATACAAAGCGCCGATTCGATCGCCTTTGATTTCCATAAATGGGGTCAAGTACCGTATGACGCCGGCTTCTTGTTAGTTCGTGATGGCGGCATCCACCAAGCCGCCTTCGCCGCACCGGCCGCCTATCTGCGCCGCGAAGTGCGCGGCTTGGCCGGCGGTTCGCCCTGGCCTTGCGACTTCGGCCCCGACCTGTCGCGCGGCTTTCGCGCCCTCAAAACTTGGTTCACCATCCAAGTGTATGGCACAGAAAAGCTCGGCCAGATGATTGCGCATACCTGTGAGCTGGCACAGTACCTGAAACAACAGATCGGCCAATCCAGCGAGTTGGAATTGCTGGCACCGGTCAGCCTCAATATCGTATGTTTTCGCTACCGCTGCCGCGATGCCGATCAGGTCAATCGCGACATCGTCGCCGATTTGCACGAGTCCGGGCTAGCCGCTCCATCGAGCACGACGATACTGGGGCAAGTAGCGATCCGCGCGGCCATCGTCAATCACCGCAGCACGCGGGTCGATATCGATCGGCTGCTCAAGGCGGTACTGGCATTCGGTGCCGCTCGCAGCAACTGATACACGGCGTCTTGACAGCGCTGACCATTGAACACGGCGCATTTTGCATAGGAAATTTAATGAATGACCCAATGACCGACATGGCCGGACAAGCTTTCTCACCCTTGATCGGGGTAGCCCCGCTGCTGCGGCGCGCGTTTGCCAAACAAGATATGCAAGCACTCGGGATGGCGCTGCTCAAGCGTGCCGAAGAACATATCGATGATGCCCATGCTTTGATGGATTGCTCGGTCTATTTGCAAATCACCGGCCACCACGATCTGGCTTTGGCCATGCAAGCCCAAGCCATCAAAACCCAGCCGCTCTATCATTTTCCCGCCACCCAAGACGGCCCCGGTTTGCGCCTGTTGGTGATCATGGGGCCGGGCGATTTGATGGCCAATACGCCGATTGAATTTTTGCTGGAAGAATCCGATGTCAGTTTCGATATTCTCTACCTGACACGTGATGCGGCCTGGCCCGACATCGTTCCCGAGCATGATGTGATGATGGTGGCGATGGCTGAATCAGAAAGCAACCAAGCCTTGCTGGCACAATTGGCACAACTGACCGCCACCTGGCCGCGTCCAGTCATCAATTTACCGCAATACATCGCCAAATTGACGCGCGACGGTGTCTGCGCGACACTCGCCGATTGCGCCGGCATCGATATGCCGCGCACCGTGCGAGCCAAGCGTGCCACTTTGCTATCGCTGGCCGCCAACGAACTCACGCTCAGCCAACTCTTACCCGGCGATGATTTTCCACTCATCATCCGACCACTGGGCTCGCATGCCGGAACCAATCTCGACAAGGTAGACGACCGCGCCCAACTGGCCGGCTATCTGAGCCGCGTCGACGCCGCCGACTTTTACTTATCGCGCTTTGTCGACTATCGCAGCGCCGACGGCTGGTTCCGCAAATACCGCATCGCCCTCATCGAAGGCCGTCCCTTCCTGTGCCACATGGCAGTGTCCAAACATTGGATGATTCACTATCTCAATGCCGGCATGAATGAGGATGGCAATAAGCGCGAGCAAGAAGCCCTGTGCATGGCGCAGTTTGATGAAGACTTCGCCGTCACCCATGCCGCCGCCCTGAAATTGATCGATCAACGCATGGGCTTACCCTACATCGGCATCGATTGCGCCGTCAGCGCCAGCGGCGACTTACTCATCTTTGAAGTCGACAATGCCATGGTGGTGCATGCGATGGATCCGCTCGATATGTACGAGTATAAGCAAGCCGTGATGAAAAAATTATTCCGGGCATTTCGTGCAATGCTGGGTAACGCCAGCCGGCAGCCGGCCCCCAATACCATCGCAATACAGTGAGCACCTTCCCCGACACCGGCACGCTGCTGCATAGCGGTGGTGATGCGCGCATTGTTCCTGACCCGCAAACAGGGCGCAACAAATACGGCTGCAGCAGCAGCCCGAGCAGCGACTTACATGCCTTCGGCTCATCGACGGCCTCGACCATTTCCAGCGCCGGCATGGCAGCGGCGATGGCACTGCGCCAGCGCTGCGCCGAGCAAATCGCCATCAGTGATGAGCCCACCGTGTACCAGCGCGAAGTCAAGCGACTGCGCACGGAACTGTTGAGCTTATGCGGCGTGTCGGACTATCCGGGGGTAGAAATGCTGATCGCCGCCTCCGGCACCGACATCCATTTATTGTTGGCGCAAGCGGTACAGCCAGAGTTGACCGTCATGATAGACTTGGCCGAAACCGGCAGTGGCTTAGCGGCCGCCTTGCAAGGTCAACATTTCAGCGCCGATGCCAGTTGTGCGGCTGGCATGGCCAGCGACCGCGCGGTCAGCGCCTGGCAAGGTCGCCTGCAGACTGTGGCGGCACGCGACGCGGCCGGCAATCCGCGCACCGTAGCAGAGGTCGATGCCGAATTGGAGCAAATTTTAAGCAGCGCCGTTGCGGCCGGACAACGCGTGCTGTTAATTCTGACCGATGTTTGCAAGACCGGCATGATTTTCCCCGCCATCGCCAGCGTGCGCCGTTTTCAGCAAACTTGGCCGCAGCATATCCAAGTACTGGTCGATGCCTGCCAATTTCGCTTGTCGCGCGCCAGTTTGCGCGCCTACCTCGAATTAGATTTCTGCGTCGCGCTGACCGGTTCGAAATTTCTCGCCGGCCCAACTTTCTCCGGTGCCTTACTGATACCACCGGGCCAAGCCGCCAGCTTTCGCGCCCTACCACCCGGCGCGCGCGCCTATTCTTGGGCCGCAGACTGGCCGGCCAACTGGCCAGCCGCGTCCAGCTTGGCACAAGGCAGTAACTTCGGGCTGCTGTTGCGCTGGGAAGCTGCGTTGGCCGAACTACGTCGTTTCGCCGCGCTCGACGATGCCGCTGTCATTCCCTTCCTGCGTCGTTTCCAAGCCGCCGTTTCCAACCGTCTGGCGCAAGACCCGCATTTCGAAGCGCTGGCCAACCCCAATCTCGATCGCCAAGCGCTCGCTACAGCAAGGAGCTGGGATCAAGAGCCGAGTATTTTCCCCTTTGTGCTGTATGCCGTCGCCAACGATGGTCAACGCCGCCCCTTGGCACGCCACGAAACGGCCATCTTGTATCGACGCCTGCAAGGGATTGAAGGGATGGAGGGAATTGCGGAACATACCAGCGCGGCCGATTGCTACACACTTGGTCAACCGGTGTTGTGCGGCCAGCGCGTTGGTGTGCCAGTCAGTGCGCTGCGCTTATGTGTCAGTGCAGCGATGCTGGTCGCCGCGCAAGATCCGCTACCGGCCGAGGCCCTGATCGCGGCCGCCTTGGCGGCGCTCGATCGCTTGGTCAGCTTAATCGACGCGAGTTCACACTCAGGCCGAGGCGCGGATCAAACTGCCGCCGTCAGCCACGCTGCGTGACAGTGCCAGCGCTTCTTTAGATGGAATTTGCAACAACACTTGCTTGGTTTCTTGGTCGACGACTTGCAAGACCATCTTGTCCGATTGCGTATCGACACTGAACTCGATGCGACCAAACTGCGGCTGTGCATTTTTATTCAGGCTCGCGGCTGATTGCTTGAGTGAAGCGGCGTCGCTGGCCGCGCTTTGTGTCGTTGCCGCCGGTGGCGGCGCGGTTGGCGCGACAATGGCTGAGTCAGCGGCCCCATTGCCAGCAGCCAGCTTGCTGGTACTGAATGCGTTCAATGACGTCGAAGCAACAGTACTCGTCAGTTGATCAATCTCCATCATTGGCTCCTTTTGGTCGCGATAGTTTTCTTCATAGTAGCAAGTAAGTGCAAGACTTGCTCACTTTTTTGGCAAAACGAGCAAGCAAGCGCTTCCTTAATCCAGCGCCGCCATCTTCAACTCATCTTGATGATGACGTTGCTGCTCTTCCATGACCAACTGACCCAATTCGCGCTTCAACTGATTGAATTCCGGCGCAGAAGGGTCGCGCAAGCGCGGCAAATCGATCAAGACATCGCGTTTCACGGTACCGGGACGATACGTCATCACAATCACCCGATCCGCCAGATAAATCGCCTCTTCGATGCTGTGCGTGACGAAAATAATGGTTTTCTTCAACTCTACCCAAATACGCAATAATTCATCCTGCAGGTTTCTACGTGTCAAAGCATCGAGAGCACCGAAGGGTTCATCCATCAACATCACCGGCGCATCGAGTGCCAGCACGCGCGCGATCGCGACGCGTTGGCGCATGCCGCCCGACAAATCTTTCGGGAAACGTTGTAAAAAGTCAGACAAGCCGAGCATCGTTGCCAGTTCGGCCACGCGAGCGGCAATCGTGCGCGCAGCTATCCCTTTGATCTCGAGGCCGAAGGCAATATTCTGTGCCACCGTCATCCATGGAAACAAGGCATATTCCTGAAACACCATGCCGCGATCAGGCCCCGGCTCGCTCACCGTGACGCCGTTGACGACGATCTGGCCCGTGCTCGGCAAGGAAAACCCGGCAATCGCATTGAGTAGAGTCGATTTGCCACAGCCCGATGGGCCGAGCAGGCAAACGAACTGACCCGCGGCGATCGTGAGGTTGATGTCACGCAGTGCCACCACGGCCGACTCTGCCGTGCCGAACACCTTGTTGACGGCGGTAATTTGTATCGGAGAGGCTGTCATATTAGTGCTCCAAGCCGCGATGCCAACGCAACAGATAGTTATTGAGTCGATTCACCGCCAAATCAATCGCCAAACCAAGCATGCCTATGCTTAACATCCCAGCAATGATTTTATCGGACCAGAAGTACTCACGTGCTTCCAGAATACGGAAACCGAGACCATTATTGACCGCGATCATTTCTGACACGATCACCACGATAAAAGAGGTGCCGATGCCGATGCGCACGCCGGCCAAAATATACGGCACCGCTGCTGGCAACATCACGCGCAGAAACAGCGTGGCTGGTCCGGCACCAAGATTACGGGCAGCGCGGATATAAATACTGTCAACTTGCCGCACACCGGCAACCGTATTCATCAGCACTGGAAAAAAAGCCCCGATGGCGATGAGAAAAATCGCCGGTGGATTGCCGAGTCCGAACCACAGTATCGATAAAGGGATATACGCAATCGGCGGAATCGGCCTTAGCACCTGCAATAAGGGATTGAGCCAGGCATACACGCGCGCACTCGCGCCCATCCCCAAACCCAGCGGCAGCGCCAGCGCCGCGCCGATGAAAAAGCCCGACAACACGCGCCCCATACTGCCTATGGTGTCGCCGATCAGTTCACCCGACACGGCCCACGCTAACCAGCTCGAGTTCGCCGCGTCGTAGGGCGCGCTCGGGGCGGCATATTCCAGCCATTTCAACAGCACCGCCCAGGGTGACGGTAAGATTTGCGGATTCACCCAGCCTAGCGTGGTAACGCTCTGCCACAGCGCGATCAGCAGCACCGGGACAATCAAGCCGGTCGCCGCGCCGCGCCATTTCTGCCGCACCGCTGCGCTCATTTAACGTTGAGGCTGCGTTTAGCCTGTTCCAGTAAATCGGTCTTGACCCAGTCTTTCGCCAGCGGTGGCTTGAGCATTTTACCGACGCCGTATTTTTGCATCAAATCGGTGGTGATTTGTATATGCTCGGCCGTGATATCGTAAGTGTACGGCGAGTTACCGATGGCATTAACGAAGTCTTCATGACTGACTTGGCCCTTGAACATATTTTCGCGCACGTATTTCTCGGCCAAGGCTGGATTATCGATGAACAACTTGGTCGCCTCAACGAAACAGCGCATGAATTTCTCCGCCGCCGGTCGATGATCTTTGTAAAATTTCTCCGTCATCACCATCGTGCGCACCGGCTCGCCGATCGGCGTATCATACGGTTTGATGATTTCCTGGCCATAGCCCTTGCTCAAGGATTGCGAAGAATACGGTTCCGACTGCATCATCGCATCGATGTTTTTCCCCATCAAAGCTTGGTTCAGATCGGGAAAACCGAGATAAATGATTTGTACATCTTTGCCGGCCTGGTCGGAATACGTCAAACCGGCACCGGCCAATTCGGCCGCCAGCAAAATATCTTGAATGCCGCCGCGCGTAACGCCGACTTTTTTACCCTTTAAATCGTTCACCGTTTTCATACCGAGATCGCTGCGCCCGACTAAACGCACGCCACCTCGGGCAAAACCGGCTACCAAAAAGATCGGCGTACCAGAGGCGCGCGCTGAAATCACCGCTTCCGACGACACCGCCGCGATATCGAGTTCACCGGCAATCACCGCCTGCATCGCATCGAGGCCTTTGGGGAACACCCGTTCATCGACCTTGATACCGCATTTCGGCGCGATTTCTTTGATATATGACACCGCACCATAGTGGGCAAATTTCAGATTACCCAGCCGTATCGTCTCATCGGCTTGGGCGGCACCGGCACAGGCTAGCCATACCAGTAATATTTTTTTAAACATTCACGTCTCCTCTGGGTGTCTGCAGTGGGCTGCAATACGCTGCCGGCGCGCCGATCGCGGCGGGCAAAACATGCTGTGAATATACCTGCTTTCTGCCCGATCGGAATGAAAAATATCACCGCACATCAGACAAAACGGCAATTTATGATCGGCTCGAATCGGTTAAAATGCCGGATACCCGGCCGCTCTGGTCGCTGCATACACTGCATCTTTCACAGAAATTCTCACTATGCTCGATAATCTCACCCAACGTCTCGCCAAAGTGGTCAAGACCATGCGCGGCGAAGCCCGTCTGACCGAATCCAATACCGCCGACATGCTGCGCGAAGTAAGGATGGCACTGCTGGAGGCCGATGTGGCCTTGCCGGCCGTGCGCGAACTGATCGCCCGCGTCAAAGAAAAAGCCCTGGGCGAAGAAGTCATGGCCTCGCTGACACCGGGCCAGGCACTGGTCGGCGTGGTGCAAAAAGAATTGGCGGCCCTGATGGGTGCCGATCTCGGCCCCGAAGCCTCACTGCTGAGCTTTGCCTGTCAACCGCCAGCCATCATCCTGATGGCTGGTTTGCAGGGTGCCGGTAAAACCACCACGGTCGGTAAGCTGGCCAAATACTTGCGCGAGCAAAAAAAGAAAAAAGTCTTGACGGTCTCAGTCGACGTCTACCGTCCAGCCGCGATCGCGCAGCTGCAATCGGTGACCGAACAAGTCGGGGCCGACTTCTTCCCCTCGCAAGCGCAGCAAAAGCCGGTCGATATTGCCTTGGCCGCACTCGATTACGCCAAGAAACACCATCATGAAGTGCTGATCGTCGATACCGCCGGCCGTTTGGGTATCGATGCAGCGATGATGCAAGAAATCGCCGCGGTGCATGCGGCTCTCAATCCCATCGAAACCCTGTTCGTGGTCGATGCCATGCTCGGTCAAGATGCCGTCAATACCGCCAAGGCCTTCAATGATGCCCTGCCGCTGACCGGCGTGGTGCTGACCAAGCTCGATGGTGACGCCCGTGGTGGTGCCGCCCTGTCGGTGCGCTATGTCACCGGCAAGCCGATCAAATTCGTCGGTGTGGCAGAAAAACTCGATGGCCTCGAAGCTTTCGATGCCACCCGCATGGCCAATCGCGTACTCGGCATGGGCGATATTCTGGCCTTGGTAGAATCGGCACAGAAAGGCATGGACGTTGCGGCAGCTCAAAATTTGGCGCACAAGATCAAAGATGGCGGAAAATTTGACCTCAATGATTTCAAGATGCAAATCTCGCAGATGAAAAACATGGGCGGCTTGTCTAACCTGATGGATAAACTGCCGGCACAAATGCAGCAAGCGGCTGCCGGTGCCAATATGGACAATGCCGAGAAACAAGTGCGCCGTATGGAAGGAATGATCAATTCCATGACCGCACTCGAGCGCGCCAAACCGGAATTGATCAAAGCTTCGCGCAAGCGCCGCATCGCCACCGGTGCGGGAGTACAGATCCAGGAAGTCAATCGTATGCTCAATCAATTCGAGCAAATGCAAACGATGATGAAAAAATTGCGCGGCGGCGGGATGATGAAAATGTTGCGCGGAATGAAGGGCATGATGCCCGGAAAACGCTGAATTTCAGCGCACAGCAAGAGCGATAAAAAATGCCGGAGCGCAGAGATTCCCCCTCTGATCCGGCATTTTTTTGGTCTGGAATCCAACGAAGCGCAAATTCAGGGGCTTTTTCTGTAAAAACTGGCAAAAAACACTTGCATGACTGTAAAAACCCCACCACTATTAGCGATGCGTGAAGTGACGCAATGCAGGAGCTTTTCAAAATGATCAAAGCTCCGTCCACGAAATTTGTGAAGGAGGCTATTTATGGCAACAGCACCAAAGACCCAGGCAGCAAAACCAGCAGCAGCAAAAAAACCTGTCGCAGCAAAAGCAACAACTGCAGCCGCAGCAGCACCTAAGAAAGCCGCTGCAAAACCGGCAGCCGAACGCAAGCCGAATGCCGCGTTCATGAAGCCGATGACGATTTCCCCAACTCTGGCAGCAGTCATCGGTGCCGCACCGATTCCGCGTACTGAAGTAACCAAAAAAGTATGGGAATACATCAAGAAGCACAACCTGCAAGATGCTGCAAACAAACGCAACATCAACGCCGATGACAAGCTGAAAGCCGTTTTTGATGGCAAGCCGCAAGTCTCGATGTTCGAAATGACTAAACTCATTTCCGGCCACCTGTCCTGATTGTTTCTATACCAGGCAGCACGTGAGCTTGGGAGCGTTAACGGGAAGCTGTACTCCCGCCCCAAACAAAAATGCCCGCATCGCGCGTAATGCCGTTCAGTTAAGACTGAACGGCATTTTTATTTAGTGGTTGTAAACGTTACGGCATGCTGTTAACCTTCGTC